>JBDRSZ010000420.1:0-9780 GCA_043824415.1 bacterium
GATTTTAATCCCCTCCTCATTCGGCTCGGCTGCTCCTTCCATCCTGCGGATGTACGATTCCGCAATCCGCACGCCCGGTTCTTCTTCCTTCATGTAAATGAGCGCTTTGGCCGATTTGACAGGCATGACGCCCGCAAGGATGGCGACTTTCTCGTGCAGTCCCGCCCCACGGACGCCCTCCATCCATTCGTTGAAACGGTCGAGATCGAAGACCGGCTGCGTCTGGATGAATTGCGCTCCGGCGCGGATTTTCTTGGCCAGCCTCTGCACGCGGAACTCCAACGGATCTGCAAAAGGGTTGGCCGCTCCGCCGATAAGAAAGGACGGAGGCGTTTTCATCGTCTCTCCGGAGAGAAAAAAGCCCTCGTTCATCCGACGGACAGTGGCGATGAGCTGCACGGAATCGAGATCGAATACGGGCTTGGACTCGGGATGATTCCCAAACTTCTGAAAATCCCCGGTGAGGCAGAGCACATTCCCGATCCCCAGACCCGCCGCACCCAGAAGGTCGCTCTGGATGGCGATGCGGTTTCGGTCGCGGCACGTCATCTGAATGACGGGTTCGAGCCCTTCCTCCACGAGAATCTTGGCAGAAGCGATGCTCGACATTCTCACGATAGCCGTCTGATTATCCGTGATGTTGACGCCGTCGACTCCTCTCCGAAAATGGACAGCCTTCTTCCGGACGGCATCGCTGTTGCAGCTCTGAGGCGGCCCCAATTCAGCGGTCACGATGAAACGTCCCGATTGGATTTTTTCTCTGAGCGTCATTTCCCGCCCCTTTTCTTCGGAAAGAAAATCGGGGGATCGATTCTCTTCGTCCACACATTCAGCCACGCCGATGATTTCTCCAATTCCCAGTTATGCATCTTCTCAATCCGATCCAGCAGAGACAGCCTTCCTAAAAACTTGGCCCGTCCATGAATGCGATACCAAATACATTTACGATCAGGATAGACTTCGCACATCCCTCCCTCACCCGTCCCGCCGCACGGGCCGTTCCGAAGTCGTTTCGGACATCTCTGCGAGCAGATAAATGCCGTATGGCTCAGCAGACACTCGCCGCAGTGCTGGCAGCGGAACACAGGGATTTTAACAACATCTTCGAAGAATAAGAGGACGCGGGACAAAAAAGTCTCACCCTTCTCTCGGTCTTTCTTCTTCAACGTCACAAAATCGAAGGTTACATTTTCTTGAGACATCGATACTCCATACAGTAACTCTTATCGAAAATATAGGATAGAATTTAAAAAAATGCAAATTGTAATTTGATAGGTTGATAAGCTGACTGAACTGACGGATCGATTGAAAATTCCTAACCTGAATTATTCACCACGGATCAACACGGAACAGCACAGATAAAGAGAAAACATTGGATTAAGATCAAGAGAATTAATTAACAAGAAAAAATCTAAAATACAATAACAAACCAATTTAACTACGTTTTTAAATTTCCGTGTCTTACTCCGTGTTCATCCGTGGTTTGTGAATTTATCAGACTGAATTCCGAAATTCTCGAATTCTTAGATGAGATTCATGAAACGGTCGCTCTCACAACGACCATCGTAATATCGTCGGCCTGGGGAGCGCCCTTACTGAAATTCCGTACTTCATCTACGATTTTATCCATCAATTCCTGGGCTGAGAGATCGGGACATTCCTGTACCAATGACTTCACGCGCTCTTCTCCGAATTCCTCATCTTTCTGATTAAAAGCCTCTGTAATCCCATCCGTGAACATCACAATCCGGTCTCCCCCTGCTATAGGAATGGCCGCCGTCTCGAATACCATATCGGCCATCATGCCAAGGACGATTCCTCCTGCCATCAGCTCTGTCGCTTTGCCGTCCCGACTCACCCGGTACGGAGGATTGTGCCCCGCATTACAATACGTGAACGTATGCTTTTCCGTATTCAATTGCCCGTAGAAAAAAGTGATGTATTTATCCAACGCGGTATTCTGATGAATCAGATTATTGATTCTGGCCACCATATCACCGATCGACATCTCTGCCGAAGCCAAAGCACGAAGACTGGCCTGAAGGTTCGCCATCAGAAGCGCCGCGCCCGCGCCCTTGCCCGACACATCGGCGATCGTGATACCGT
This sequence comes from bacterium, assembly GCA_043824415.1. Lineage (GTDB taxonomy): Bacteria > Zhuqueibacterota > QNDG01 > QNDG01 > DSAB01 > JBDRSZ01. The sequence goes on from JBDRSZ010000420.1 coordinate 2,107, forward strand.
ATAGATTATCCGACACGGTGATGACATCATAATAATCTCCGCCGACCTGACGGCTCGGTATGTTCAATCCCGCAATCTCATAATCCTTCAATACGGGCAATGCGGACGGTAAAAGTGCCCGCTGCATGTTGCGAGCCAAATTCAGCTCTTCCTCCATCCGCTGCTTCTCCAACGTCTCCTCGAAAAGCCGGGCGTTCTCCAGCGAAGTCATGGCCTGATTCCCGAGCGTCTTGAGAAACTCAAGATCCGCCTCATTGAACTCTGCTCCGGAAATCTTCGGTCCGATGGCCATCAATCCCTTCGTCTCATCTTGGATGCGCATCGGGACGAGTGCAGAAAAACCCAGATTCTTATAATCTCCGAAACGTTTCGCCTGCTCCAAAAGCACGGGTTCGGAGATTTCGCACAAGTCGGCTGAACCTTCGATGAGCGGATCTACGCCCTTGGCGACCAGCGATTCCATCCGACCTTCCCTTTTCGTAAAAACCGCGCACTTGTTTACCAACAGCTCCCCCATCACGGCAAAACTCATCAGGCTGGCGATTTTCTTCTCATCCAAAGTCGTGTTGAGTTCCCTGCCGATGTCGAAAATCGTGTTCAACGCCTGAATCTTTCGGTCTAAATTTCGGTTGACCTTCTGTATTTCTTCGACGTTGAGACCGTTGGCCACGGCCGTTGCAGCAATGTTGGAGAGCGAATCCAGGAATTCCACTTCACGCTCTTCGAACGGCTTATCCCCGATCTTTTTACCGAATCCCACGATACCGATCGTCCCCTGTGAAGAAATCAACGGAAGCAGAAGTTCGATGTCAAATTCCTGAAAGAATTCAAGCCACGATTCCCGCTGATCAATTTCACTCAGAAGAACAGCCCTCTCAGGCGCGTTGTCAATCCGAAGAGTCTTGCCGACCAGATTCCTGGAGAGCCCCTTCAGCTCCTCTAATTCAAACTCTCCTTCATCATCCCTTCTCAGAAGAACCATCCCCCGATTGATAAGCATGTGTCCCATCGGTATGCGAAGGATATTCTCCAAGATCGACCGGATGCTGAGCGAAGACGTCAAAGAACGGCTGATCTCGAAAAGCGATGTAAGCTCTAACAAACGTTGGTCAAGCTGGTCGGATGAACTCTTATCCTTTGGATCGTTTTTTTCTGTCATGACACTTCCCGCTTATCATATACATAAACAAAAGTAGAGTTGCTTTACTTTTAAAAAGGATAGATCCGCATGATTAAAACATGATAAACCCATTCGCTGAACATCATACAATGACATCATTGCTTGGAATGCTTCTTTTTCTTTAAAAAATACTTCACCATGCGCACTTCATTGATGCCGTTGGGCTTCGACTTGTAATCCACTTCGTCCATCAGCGTCTTCATCAGATAGATGCCCAGACCGCCGACACGGAGTTCGGCAAGATACGTATCCATATCGGGAAGCTCGACTTCCTCCGTATTAAAACTCCTTCCCTGATCCGTGACCACGACGGTGAATTTTTGATAATCAATCTTAATGGCAATATCGATGTCCTTGGTCTCATCGTTCTGGTACGCATGCCTGATGACATTGGTACACGCCTCATCCACAGCCAGCTCGATCTTATTCACATCCTCCGAATTGAATCCGACCTTGCGCGCCACCCCCGAAATAAAATGTCGGATGATCTCAAGATTATCCTTCTGACTGGGTATCCTCAAGCGGTAACTCTTCGTTGGCATTACCATACAGTCACCCTCATATTTCATAGTGTGCAAGAGAAAACGATTCAAGAAGCTCTGTATTTCTCGATGGCTTCCGCTTCCTTCTGAAAAATTTCATAGAGGACGGGGAAACCCAAGAGATCGAAGACCCTGAACACTTTGTCCGTCGGCTCCGCCAGTTTAATGTCTCCACCCTTCTTCCGAATATCCTCGATAAATCCCATGAAAACGCCAAGGCCAGCACTGCTGATGTAGCTCAAACCCGAAAGATTGACGACGATGCGAACCCGATTCTCATCCACCAGATCTTGAAGCGCTTTTTCGAAATCCGGTGCCGTGTGTGCATCCAAATAACCATTCAGATAGATCACAGACACCTCTTCAGCATCTTTTCGTTTCACATGAAATTCGCTCATAAACAGTTCTCCTTTTTTAAATGATTTACTTCTATTCCGAAATTCGCAGGGCGACAAGCGTCACATCGTCATGTCTCGGAACGCCCTCCGAATACGATTCCAAATTTTGTCGAATTCCCTCCAGCATTTCCGTAGCTCCGCATCCTTTCAGATTGAAAAGCGTTTCTTCGAGTCGTTCTTCTCCGTATTCCTCGCCCGCTCTGTTCCGCGCCTCCACAAGGCCGTCCGTATAAAACAGAACCGTATCTGTTTTTTTTAATTGGATTACTTTCTCCTTCAATGTCTCATTCAGCGTTTCGTTCGATGAAAGCCCCAAACCCAACCCCTCCGTCTCCAGCCATGTTACTGCGTCTTTCCGGATAAGTCCGGATGGCGGATGCCCCGCACGGACCAATCGGATCTGTTTCTTCGTCGGAATGAACATCCCGTAGATCATCGTTGCGAACGTGCTTTTATCAAAATGGTTGAGAAGGAAAGTGTTCACCTCCAACAGCATTTTTTTAGGGGACGTAAAATGAAAAGCCAGCGCCTGGATCACGCCCTTCAGCTCGGCCATATAGAAAGCCGCGGACGCTCCCTTCCCCGACACATCTCCGATGACAATATCCACCCTATTCTCGCCCACTCGAATCATGTCGTAAAAATCGCCGCCAATCTCGTTGGCCGTCATACAGAAGGCGTCCAGCTCCACGCCCTTGATTTCCGGCATGCGCTGAGGGAGCAGCCGCATCTGGGCATCGTGGGCCAGCCTGAGTTCTTCGCGATACACCTCCTGCTCGATCGTTACATGCACCAAATTGACATTTTCGAGTGCGACGGCCACTTGATCTGCAAACGCCTGGAACAAACCCCTGCTCTCCTCTGCAAATCCGAACTTGTCGCTCTTTAAGGCATACAGGATGCCCCAGTGTTTCTTCTTCGAGCGAATTTGAGCGGCCAAGAGTGATCCCGCCTTCCGTCTCCATTTCTTGATTTGGGCGGTCCTGCGATCCCTCGGCAAATCATTGATGAGCAGTGCCCTTTCATTCCGGGTCACCTCGTCCCTGAGCAACTTTCGAACGGCACCGGGGATTTCATCCACATCCTCTTTTCTGACTCCTCGTGTCCCGACCAAACGATAGTTCGATCCCTCTTTCAATTCGATCCAGGAAGTGTCCGCGCCCACAACCTCTACGGCCAATTCCGTCGTTTTCGAGATGAGTTCATCCATCTCAAAAACCGACCCGATGGTCGCGCTCAGCGCCTGAAGAGATTGAATCTCTCGAATCCTCTTGTCCATCAAACCCGCAGAGGGCAATTGCAGCAGAATGCCCAAGAACGCCATGCCCGAATAAATGAGGCCGAAGAACACAAAATCGTAGGTAAACGTCCCCAAAATCGTGCTGAACTTCTGGACGACATCGGAAGACTGGACGAACAGACTGTCCACGAAAACGCATATCAAACCAAAATAAAAGAGGAAGCCGGCTTTCTGGCTTTTATTCAGATAATGGATCCATTTACAACGGAATCCGTTGATGAACGAAAACAGTCCGATGAGAGACAGAAAAATGATGTCCGCAGTCGAGCCGTCATGAAACCCTCCCGCTCTATCGAGCTCCATGGGCCGTTCACTGACTACGATGAATGCAACGAATAAGTGGAGAAATATGAACAGACGAAGCAGACGGAAATTGGATTGCGTCTTCTTCCCCTGCTGTACGAAGATCAGCTCCTTTAAAGTCGTGAATGCCAAGACGGACATGATCACAACGCCCAAAACGACAGCTGTACGAAAGGAGTATTCAAAGGACGGGGTCGGCGTAAAGACTGCGTCCGTTCCGTTCGTTGAAAAGAGCGGCATTCTGAAGTGCAGCAACTGCATCCCGCCCCACAGAAGGAATACAGCCAGCCCCAAAAAACGTATCTTTTGAGTCAATCCGAGTTCGTTAAACCAGGTCAAGCGAGAAACTCCCCACACGAACAGGATCAACGCAATCCCTAAAATACCCTCTCTCATCCGGTATTGGAGCAGCGGAGTCGGTCTCATGGAAAGGACGCCGTTATCCATGGCGACGACCACAAGAAAGAGGAGTGCAGGAAGGAGGATTCCTAAAATGTGCTGTTTTTTTATAATCATACAAAACCTTATCGAATCTTCACGATGACAGCCGTCATATCATCGTGCTGGGGAGCATAGTCGATAAAACGTTGAATCTCCAGCTTAATCTGATCCAGCAGGTCCGTAGCAGAAAAGGCATTGTGTTCCGCTACCACATCCATCAACCGTGTCTCACCAAATTCCTCATGGAACAGGTTCTGCGCTTCATTCAAACCGTCCGTATACATCAAGAACACGTCGCCTTTTTCGACAGGAACGCTCTTCTCGACAATCGTCTTCGCAAAAAGATCACCGCGTTCCAAGCCCAGGGCGATTCCCGGAGAATTAAACTCTTCGATCAATCCTCCTTTCGATTGTCGGTAAATCATCGGATTGTGGCCGGCTCTGGCATACGTCAAGGTCCGGTGTTCGAGATCGAATATCCCGTAGATCATGCTTACGAACATGCCTCTATTCGCGTTCTCGTAAAACAGTTCATTCATGTTGATAAGCACTTCCTTGGGGGAAAACACGCTCCGCGCCTGCGACTTCAAGAATCCCTTCGTCAACGTCATGTAAAACGCAGCCGAAATCCCCTTTCCGGATACATCGCCGATGACCACACCCAATTTCTTCGGCGTGATTTCGATGAAATCATAATAGTCGCCCCCCACCTCCTTCGCTGGGAGACAGAGACTCGCAATCTCTATTCCTTCGATTTCAGGATTCATCCTCGGAAGAAAAGTAATCTGAACATTCCGAGCAATCTCTAACTCCCTCCGAATCCGTTCCTTTTCAGAAATCCGCCGCAGGTAATCCGGAACATAGTGAACGACGCCTCCGGAAGGAGTCTCGCCCCGACACGCAAAAAATGCCAGTAAAAGAACGGCGCCAAACAGCCCCATCAGGATGAAACCATGCACCGTCTGCAGTCCATTCCCCGCAACCAAGGCGGATGTTCCGTAATAGAAGAGAGGGATTCCGACTGCCCCCATCGCTACAGTGATGAAATCATAACGGAGATAGAAGAATATGAATAGTAGTCCGACGAGTCCGTTGACCCCCATCCGAACAAAAAACGGCTGGAGATTTGGAATCGGAAAACCCAATGTTGACAGAAGAACGACCACGATGGGAAGAACGAAGATCTTTTTCGTGGATCGCCTCAGCAACAGGGGCAATAAAAATAGATAAAATGGCACGACGATATAGAGCGAACTCAGCAGACTCCTGCCGATGGCATATAAGCCGGGCCACTTCGATGTCCAGAAATAGAATGAATCATTATTTAACGAAAAATACCCTCGAAACCAGTGGATGCCTGCATAATCCAAAAGACCGGTTACACCCAGGCCAATAAACATAAGAGCAATCCCTCTGAAAAGCGACAAACCCAACTCGGGAAATAAAATTTTTCTCCGAAGAATATCCATCGTAAAAAGTTTGTCTGCCCAGACTTCTCGAGTGAGGGACTCCCCCACGGAAAAAAGAATCCAGATGCTTCCGCCCAGCAAAAGTGCGCGGATGACAAATACAATCATTACCACGATGAACGACTCGTCAGGCGTTTGAATCCAAGAAACGACCAAGCAGGATAGAGTGACGATGATACCGACGAGCATTCCGCTCTTCAGATCGATGAGATCCGAACGGAGTCGTTGGATAAAATAAATGACCGTTAGGATGAAAAAGACCAGAAACAAAACAGCTTTGGCGCCGCCCTCAAAATCATCCCTCTCCTTTGCTTGACCAAATCGTTTTGGTATCTGGAAGACCTGTCTAAAATTCTGAATACGACCGTTACGGAAGACACCGATTTCGAGATAAATCTTCTCGCCGGCGACATCTCCCAGTTTGTTCCAACGATATTGGCGAAAGGGCCTAAATTGACGACTCTGTTCCCGGTTTTCTTCGAATGTCCAGTCACCTCCGTACATGCCGCAGAGTTTTGCAGCCAGACTGTCAGCGACTTTCCGCGTATCTACTTCTGCAAAAGACGATGCTCTTAACGAATCACTCCTCGGAATCCTGAATGAAAAACCGATCGGCCTTCCTTGCAAATCGACCAACAGTGTGTTGCCATCTCGGAGTTGCTCTACTCTTTGCCTGGCCTCTTCATCCGATCCGCTTCCGAGTTGAATCGATCTGGTATCTTCACTCGTCCATCTTATTGTCCAGTGATAAACAGGGATCGAATCGGACAATGCATTCGTCCTCGACGGTCCAAACGCCCGATTTAAATACCGCAATTGATCCGAATCGTACTGCAGCCGCGATGTAATGTGGTATCCCGTTAAATCGTATCCCAAGCCTTCCACAAAGGAAATCCCTTTCGCGACGATTTCCTCCTTATCCATATCCATGCGGATCCCGGCTTCCGGGAAGAGTCGCGGATACATTATCAAGAACACGACACATCCAATAGCGGCCAGCACAAAAATGAAACCATCACCTTTTTTCAACAAATCCCTCATACGATAAATCCTTGTTTAAAACAAAAGCACCTCATTCCATTCATTATTTACCAAGCAATCACCCGCCATCTATAGCCAATAGCCATTAGCCATTAACGGTTGATAGCAAAATGAACGTGCACCCCCTTTAAGGGGCTTGCATGGTTCAGGAATATTGTTTATTTTCATCAATTCATTGTACCTTTAACTGCAAGGATTGTGATGCTGAAAAAAAGCTTATCCAAATCCGCAAACACGTCAACCAACTTTATTTTGATCGAGGTTGGAGCAAAAACAGAATCATGAAACAACTCGGTGTCAGTAAACATTTTGTCATCAAATGGACTCTGACTCCTGATCAGGATGTCACGATTGATCATCGTGGCTGGCCCTCAGGTCAGCGTCGTAAGTGGACGTCTGAGACTGAACACCGCATTCTTGAGATCTATGATCTTCTCAAGAAAGATCTGGCTGAGTTTTTTCATGGAGCCACCGCGATTGCTCAGGAATGGAGTCAACGTTACCCTGATGATCAGGTTCCTCCGCTTAGAACCATTGGCCAAATAATGAAAGATTTGGGTCTGTCAAAGGCAAATAAAACACCTCGTAAAAAGGGCGCTGCCCGCTATCTCTGCTATCCAGAGAAGACTGTCTATGACGGTGCTCTTGGAAACAGAGTTATAGAATCAGACTTCATTGTACGACGCTACTTGAAAGGAAGCAGTGTTCCGCTCCACTTCATCGGTTTTTCGGCCAAAAAAGCGCCTCGTATGCGTTATTTTGAGCGTATTGAGGCATTAACCGCGGATACCTTCATTGACGCCTGTGAACGTTTCTTCGATCGTTTTGAAATGCCTGATGTACTCAAGGTGGATAACGCAGCCACTTTCATTGGAAGTCTTTCAGGAAAACGTTCTTTAAGCAAAACCATACTTTACCTGTTGGGACGACAAGTCTGTCCGGTTTTCTCAGTTCCCAGACGGCCTTTTTCACAAGCATCCATTGAAGGCAACAACAGCGT
>JBDRSZ010000421.1:0-4746 GCA_043824415.1 bacterium
CTTAGATCTTATGCTTCCCGGGATGGGTGGTCATAAGGTTTGTCGGATGCTCAAGTTCGACGGCAGTGTTAAACATATCCCCATCGTTATGTTAACCTCAAGGGACTTGGAAAAAGATAGAGAGTTGGCGAAACAGGGCGGCGCAGATGCGTTTATAGTAAAGACCACTAAAGCCGAGGTTATATTGGATGTGATTGACAGATTGTTGGTAGGATTATCCGCTCCAAATAAAGTAGAAAATTCTGGTAGTGGTTGAACATTATTTAGGTTTTCATCAATTCACTTAGTGAAAACAAAGAGCTGCTCCGATGGCATGCAGTCAATCATGCCATTAACAACCCTCTTGTACCCATCCTAGGCAATGCACAGTTTCTCCTTCAGGATGAGACTCTTGTGGATGAGGATGTGAGGAGGCGACTGCGATCCATCGTGCATAATGCACTCCGCATACGGGACATCACTCAGAAGCTGGCAAAAATAAAACATCCCGTGACGACAGAGTACCTCAGAGGAACACGAATGCTGGATATTGAAGCGTCTTCATAAGCATGACACGCCCGGCGTTCGTTAGTGAATGACCGTGTCGAGTGCGACCTTCCGCGGCCTCAGGCTTCGGAAGGTTTTGCTTTTTGTCCTTGCATTTTTTTTTGTATTTCCGTATGTTTCAGTAACTTGGAAAACATACGTTTAAGGGTTTTACGATTGAGAAACTCCGTTCATTTTGTACTCCTTCTTTTTGTTGCTTCGATCCCCTCTTTTGCGTCGAGAGGGTCTCACATTGCCAAGTATGCCAATGCGTTTTTGGAGATCGGCGTTGGGGCAAGGCCGTTGGGGATGGGGGGGGCGTATGTCGGAGCAGCCGGGGATGTGACAGCGATTTACTGGAATCCGGCGGGTCTGGTAGGGATGGAGACACTTCAGTTTCACGGTATGCATGCCGAACGGTTTTCGGGCATCGTCAATTGGGACTTCATCGGCGTGGGACTGCCGCTCAAGGGAGGGACGGCCATGGGTTTCGGATTTTTTCGGTCGGGAGTGGATGGAATCCCTTTCACGGACGTACAAGATCCTTCGCGTGCACTGGGTGAGATCTATATCGAGGAAACGGGGAGAAGGGTGCAGAACGATGTCTTTGTCACTGAGTCTGTGGATGAGAGTGAGATGGCTTTCATGTTTTCATTTGCTAAAAGAGGCTCATCCGTGTTTTCGTACGGCGGGAATCTCAAAATCATCCGGAAAAGTGCGGGGCCTTATAGCGCCTGGGGATTGGGATTTGATTTCGGAGTTTTGTGGAAACCATACCACTCTTTATTGGCGGGATTGACTGTGTTGGACGGAACGTCGACGTGGATTGCATGGAGGGGCGGGAGGAGAGAAATTGTGTTGCCTCAAATCCGCGCGGGATTGGCGACTCCAATAAATATTTCGGTCTTCGAACTGCTTCCTGTCTTGGATATACATGTCGGTTTTGAGAACAGGGGATCCGCAGCGCAGGTTTCTATGGGCAGGACTGATATCGATTTTAAGGGAGGTTTGGAAATCGCCTATGGAAAGTGCGTGGCCATACGGCTGGGTATGGACGGCGGGCGCTTTACTGCTGGAGCCGGAATGACTGTTTCTGCAATTCAATTCGATTACGGTTTCTCAAGACATTCGGATTTGGGCAATTCGCACCGCATCTCTCTTACTCTATTTTGGGATAAAAGCCGTTTTCTTCGGTTTTGGGGGAGCTAAATAACATAAAAACACGATAAAAAATGAAAATTCGTGTTGACTATTGTCGTTTTATTTCGTAAAATGTAAACCTACTATTCTTTAGAACTTATTCATCGTATGGCCGATAGAGGGATTATGGCTTCGAGTATGACAGGTTTGGGTTTGGGGGATGTAATAAGAAACGGAATGACGCTCACTGTCGAGTTGAGGTCAGTCAACAATCGTTTTTTAGAGATATCGTGCCGAATCCCGTCGGTTCTCAGCGCCTATGAAAAAGATGTCCGGGAACTCATCAGGAGCACGATTCATCGGGGGAAAGTGTATATCACAGTATCGATTCAAGGCGATAGCGATGGTGTTCTGGATATCAGAGTAGATCAGAAGATGGCAAAATCTCTTCACCGTTTGCTCGAAGATCTGAAAAGAGAAACGGGCATCGATGAGGATTTGAAATTAGACCATTTCTTAAAATTTTCTGAGGTGTTTGAGCCGCAGGGGACGATCGAACAGTCGGAGGAAATGTGGGAATGGGTCCAAGAGGCATTGTCGATGGCTCTTGCGGATTTAAAGAAAATGAGAGATCAAGAGGGCAGCGGACTGGTTCAAGATATTTTGGGACGTGTGTCGAAGCTGGAAGCGCATGTGGACGCAGTCGAGAGGATCGCGAAAACAAGCATACCCGAAGCGCATAACAAACTGCTGGAGCGCGTTCGAGTCCTGACGAAGGAAACCCATGTGGACGAAGATCGATTGAACGCAGAAATCGTGCTCATGGCTGATCGCATGGATGTGACAGAAGAGTGTGTTCGTCTGCGCAGCCATCATCGACTTTTTCGAAAGATACTGGATGAAGAATGTGTTACGGGGAAGAAACTCAATTTTTTACTCCAGGAGATGAATCGCGAGACGAATACGATCAGCTCAAAAGTGGCAAATGTGGAAATCAGTCACATCGTTGTGGAAATGAAAGAAGAAATCGAGAAACTCCGAGAGCAAGTCCAGAATTTGGAATAGGGCGTGAATGCGATCCAAGGAAAGTTATTCATTCTGTCGTCTCCTTCCGGAGGAGGCAAGAGCACTGTCATCAGGAAGCTTTTGGATATGAATGATCACTTCGCCTATTCCGTTTCTGCGACGACGCGTCCACCGAGGATGGGGGAGAAAGAGGGAGTCGATTATTTTTTTTGGGACGAGGAGACGTTCCGTCGGAAAATTCAGGAAGAAGCCTTCCTCGAATGTGCCCAAGTCCACGGCTACTATTATGGGACGCTTAAAGAACAGATCGGACGGTATTCAAGGAATGGCCAATGGATTCTATTGGATGTGGATGTGCAGGGCGGATTACGATTGAAGCGTACTGTCCCGGGGGCTGTGCTTATTTTTCTCGTTCCTCCTTCGATGAAGGTTTTAGAAAATCGGCTCCGGGAACGGGGGACCGATAGTGAAGAGGTGATTGCAAAGCGCTTGGAAATAGCTGAAGAAGAGTTAACAATGGCTGAACAGTACGATTTTCTCGTATTCAACGATTCGCTGGAGGAAACGGTCGAAGAATTACGGGCGATTATCCGGAAAGTTAGTTACGAACATCAATAAAGAGAGGATTGTGTATGGCAGGTATTCCATTAGTAGATTTAATGAAAAAGACAGACAGCTTGTACGAAGCGGTTGTCATTATGTGCCGCCGGGCCCGACAGATCAACGATGAGCAGAAGCTTCAGATTGAGATGGAGATGGAAGCTATTCCGTTGGTCGAAAATCGGGACAGCGAAGATTTTGGCGATGTGGAGATCGACCGAGAAGCCTTATTGAGAGATCATAAGACGTATCCCAAGCCGTCCATAGTCGCGATGGAAGAGATGCAGGCTGGGAAGATCGAGTTCAAGTATGACTCTCCGTCGGAAGAGGAAGGTGAAGCGAGTTCGGAGTCCTCTTGAATCAACCGGACGCGTCGGTTTTCATTCGCCGAAGTTTTTTTCGGAAATTGATATTTTAAACTTGCATTGGCATCCGCGTCGATCTGATCGCTGACTGTTTTTCAAGCGGCAAAGTTGAAGATGACTAAACCACAGAGGACACGAAGAACACTAAGGTTTAAAATAATCGATGCGTCTACGCTCTTTGCGGTTTAGATTTTTACAACAAAGATTCATTCTTCAACCTTAAGCAGCAGAATTGGAATCGGACGATTCGTTGGAAAAAAGGCTTCAAAATAGAAGGATTCTTTTGGGGGTAACGGGGAGTATCGCAGCGTACAAGGCTTGTGAAATCCTTCGTTTGCTTCTGAGAGAGGGTGCGGAAGTTCAGGTCGTCATGACCTCGGCGGCTCAGCGGTTCGTCGCACCCTTGAGCTTTGAGACGCTATCGGGGCATGAGGTCATCACGGAATTGTTTCCCGACCATCGTGTGGTAAAGACGCGGCATGTGAGCGTGGCGGAGTGGGCGGAATGCATCCTCATCTGTCCGGCCACGGCAAATGTTGTGGGCAAGGCGGCATCCGGTATTGCCGACGATTTTTTGACGACCGCTGTGATGGCATCGCGTTCGCCTGTCGTGTTCGCACCGGCGATGGATTTTCAGATGGTTCAAAATCCGATCACTGTTTCCAACTGTGAAAAGTTGACGGCATTGGGGTATCGATTCGTATCTCCCGAATCAGGAGAGCTGGCGAGCGGGGCGAAGGGACCCGGTCGTCTGGCGGAGCCGCATCGCATACTGGCAAGCGTCAAATCGGTACTTCTGGGAACAGACCGTTTGAAGGGTAAGAAAGTTCTTGTCACTGCGGGGCCGACGCGGGAATTCCTCGACCCCGTTCGATGCCTGACGAATCGGTCATCGGGGAAGATGGGGTATGCCTTGGCGGAGGAGGCTGCCCTTCGCGGCGCGGAGGTCACGCTGGTGAGCGGTCCGGCAAGCCTGACTGCGTTTGAAGGCGTCCGCGTGGAACGGATCCAGACTGCGGAGGAGATGGCCCTGGTCGTTTTCAAGGAATGGAAGCGGCAGGATGTGCTCATCATGGCGGCTGCGGTGGCA
>JBDRSZ010000422.1:0-5001 GCA_043824415.1 bacterium
TAAATTCGGATAGAACGAAGCCAACGTATCCACAGTGTCTCGAAGAATTAATCCGTCATTAAAACCGGGGCAGAGGACAACCTGGCCGTGGATTTCGATGCGGTTCTGAGAGAGAAAGTGGAGTTTTTCCAGAAGACGATCGTCCCGCTCCAAACCTAAAAGGAAAGACCGGACTTTCGCATCCGTCGCATGGATCGAGACATACAACGGAGAAAGCCTTTGGCTGACGATCCGCGTCAAATCCTTCTTCCCGACGCGTGTGAGTGTAACGTAATTCCCGTATAAAAACGACAGACGATAATCCTCATCCTTGAAATACAACGCCGACCGCATGCCCGCCGGATTCTGATCGACAAAGCAAAAGAGGCATTTATTCCCGCACGATCGAAAACGGACTGCCTCAAAATCCAAACCCAAACCCTGTCCGTTCAACTCCTCAAAACAGATTCGCTCTTCTTCGCCCTCCTTCACGAACAAGCAGTCGATCATCTCCTCGGCGGAATAGAACCGATAATCGATCAAATCGTGGATGGGATAGTCGTTGATCTCCAACAACCTGTCGCCCGGCCGGATGCCCATCGCTTCAGCCGGACTTCCCTCGGCAACGCTTTTAACTTTTAGCGACGGTCTTCTCAACAAGCATTTCTCTCCATTTCTGGCGACGCTTCCACTCATCCATCAAGAATTTAATGGCCGCGGCCGTGGGCACGCCGATGATCAGCCCCCACAATCCCAAGAAACGGGAAAAAATGAGGATCGAAAAAATAACCGCCACGGGGTGAAGACCCACACGCTCGCCCACAATCTTCGGCGATATGACGTACGCCTCGACCATCTGCACGACTAAAAAGACGCCCCCGATCTTGATCATCGATGCAAGCACGTCGGGAGTAAAAAATCCCGTCAGCAAAGCCAGCGCAAGGCTGACGTACAGACCGATAAACGGAATGATGTTCAAAATGCCCGTCGTAACTCCCAGCAGGATGGCGAACGGGAGGTGGAACACAGCCAAGCCAAGCCCCGTCAGTACGCCCACGATCGTACAGACGATAATCTGGCCCCGAAGATAGCCGCCCAAAATCCGGTTCATGCGCCACATGTAGAACGTACAAAGACTCCTGTGTCGTCTGGGGACAAAGTTCATCGCCCATCCTCGGATGCGGTCTAAATCCTTTAAGAAATAGAACGTCAGGACGGGAATGAGCACGACGTTCACGATCTGTCCGAAGAACACTCCGACACCCGTCACGCCCTTTAGCAGATTCGACAGGATCAATTCCGCATTGGACGGAATTTTCGCCAGCAGGATCTGCTTCAGTTTTTGCGGATCGATGTTTAAAAATCCCAAAAGTCTGGGCAGATCCTTCTGAACGAAAGCAACGACTTTATCGGGCAGTTTGTCGATCCGGCCGATAAGCTCCTGTATCTCCTTCATAAGATTTGGAATAAGAATCATTCCCACGAGAACCAGAACGCCCGCTGTGAAAAAGAGGAGGAAAAACGTGGCCAAAGTCCTGGGCACATGAATCCTTTCCAAAAGATCGACCAGCGGATCAAACAGATAGGCCAAGATAAAAGCCGCGAAAAACGGAAACAGCATTCCCCGCGCCTGCGTGACGAACCAGACGAGCAGGATGAGAATGACGCACGTCACCAGCCGGCGGGCGATTCCATACTCCCTCAGGCCCATCAGAAGATACAGCAGGAGGCCGCCCGTCAGAATTGGAGAGAGAATCCCATGCGTCGTCCACAAGAATGCAGCGAATACCAAGAAGACGGCCACGCCCGCTACAATGCGACGATTTCTTTCCATCCCGTTCCCTCAAAAAATGATAAAAAAGAGGAGAGCAGAAAACCCACCCTCCTCCTGCAAATGATCAAATTCCAATGCCCACTACCCCCCGCGAATCGAATTCGCTTTGATCAAAAACACTTCATCTTGCCTTCGATACGCATTCCATTTATCGCCCTTGCAATACAAGACTCCTACTACATCCGGACCAGATCCCCGGTTTTAAAACCGCTGCCCGACTTAATATCTGCTTTTGCCGCTTTCCCGCCCGACACGATGCTCGTTACTTCGATCGTGCCGACCTTCGTCTCTTCGCTTCCCAATGAAAGTCCCGTGTCCGGATCGATGAGTGCCTGGCCTTTCGAATACACGGTGAACACGTCTCCCACGTTCACGCCCCCGTCCGAGCCCGGCTTAATATAGACCGACGTTCCCTGAACAAGAATGATTTTACCCTCCCAGGGAAGCTGCTCCATCTGGACATCGATGAGTCCCAGGATCGCTTCAACGGCTTCTCTTGTCGCCTTGCCGACCAGGGAATTGTCAAAATCATTCTGATTATTGAAACTGACTTTGGGTGTACTGATGCGGATTCCGCTCGCCGATTTCTCTTTCCTCACATTCTCCGCAGCCAAAATCTCACCCGACGATGTATTCACGAACCGCACGTCGATGGCCACCGTCGCCTCCTCTTTCTTCACGCCCACACCGATGCCCTTGACCCGCCCGCCCGTACCTCCGGACGACCATCCAAACTCCGTCACCGCACCCATGATAGCCAGCTCAACGCCCAAAAGCTTACCCATCTCCGCGGCGCTCTGGGCCGTCACCAATCCCGCCTGTCCCAACCGCTGCTCATCCAAAATCTTGGAGAGCTCCTGGCGTTCGATGACGACGTACTTTCCCGACTTGACAAGCTCCGTCGTGAGCATGTCCGCCATGCCCTCGCCGGGAGGTTTTCCGTTCCACCAATGCCAGCGATGCTCGGTTTTATCCTCGAACGTGAAAACCGCCACGCGCTTCTTCAGCTGCGGAAAAGCAGCGGAGGAAAAAAGCAGCGCTCCGAAAAGAATACATAGAATAAAAAAATGTCTTTTCATCAGAAACCGCCCTCCTTTATAATACCATATGAGTAAGTATTTTTATTTTCTCGCGGAGGCTCCTGCCTCTGTGGGAAAGGGATGGGAAACCTTTCAAATCAACTCGTTAGCACTGTATAATTTTTCGTAAAGAGTTTCAGGCGCAATATCAGCGCCGTTCGGCCAAGCGATAGTATCGCCATCAATTTTAGCCTTTTTAAATATTTTCATATTTTGTAGGGCTTCGAATATCGGACCCTTTGAAAGATATTCTGAAAAATCGATATCTCCTTTAACACCATCATCGAACTCGATGTAATAAACATATCCGTTTTTATATTGGACTTTCTTTACTTCGTTTAAATCCCACATTTTTACACCTCATTCCAAAGGATCGATCTTATGTATCTTTTGCCCTGAACGAGCCAAGTTCCAGTTATCGAGCAATTCGTCTTGATGAAGGTCGATCCATTCACGAACCAATTTTATTGCTGTCCTTGAACGAAGGTCACCGCGAAGAATATTGCCCATGAAATCCAGAAGGGCTTTATTGCCCTGGTACTCAGCATGAATATGTGGTGGACTATGCTCTTCGTAGTACATTCGTATGATGATTCCAAAAAATATAGAAATAATAGGCATTTATTTAAAGCCTTTTATTTGCCAAAATTTATCCCACGTAGAGGCAGAAGCCGCTGCGGTAATGGGAAAGAACCAGTTACAATGCGTGTGCAAAAGTCTTTTCAACCGCTTCAGGAAGCTGAATTGGTATGAACAATCGACGAGGATAAAGGTAATCATCTCCGGATTCGTCAATAACGCGAATCTGTCCATAGCTTTCAGCTTGAGGATCTAACAAAGTCTCGTAAACCTTTCGCTCTTCCAAAGAAGCGGGATACTCGCTGTTATCCACACACAAAACAAAACAATGTTTCTTCTTTTCAGTGTTCATGATAAAATTCGTTTTATTTTTGTTTCTTTCCTGCCGACGTTTGTCATTTCATACCAGTGAATTTCAGCTTTGAATACCGTGCCGTCTTGCAATCTAACTCGTGTTACCCCTTTTAATTTGCGCCAGCGACCCGCACCGTACGCACGTACAAATCGTTTGATCTCTCGAATCTTGTTGCCGACGGCAATAGTCTCAACATCTGTGATATCACCAATAATATCAAAATAAGGTTTCATGTATTCTATACATCTTGCATATTTTCCCGCAAAGGCAGGGAAAAAAATCCCCCCTCATTCGGTCTTCGAAAGCTCCACCGTCACACTGTTCTGACCCATCCCCATGACCCTCACCCGAATCCCGTCCATGTCCTTTCCGTCCAGCCTTCTCGCCAGGACATCGGCGTTTCCCTTCATCACGACTTCGAGTGTGGCAAACCCCTCGTACCAATCCCTCTGAACGACCGATTCCAATCCGCGAACGTAATACTTCAAACCGTCTTTTATCTGGCCCAGCTGGGCGTAGCTTGCAACACCCCGAATCTTCAGCACGATCGTCGTCCCCGAAGAAACATCCGCCTGCCAGCGATCCAATATCTGTGTGACGATGACTTCCGACAGCTTTGCACATGCATTCTGGATGGCCATTGTCCCGCCCGTCACGTCATCGATGTGGGAATACTTCCCCTGCGACGTGTTCGTGGCGATGATGTCCCCTGTATCAGTACTGATCGCGCGGACGGAAATCGTGGCCTGCTGAGAACGGATTTTCGCTCCGAAGGCCTCCGTTTCCGTCGCCTTAGCCAAAGCCTTGCCCGTGAGCACGACCTCCGCACCGACTCTGCGTCCGACAGCTGCCGCCTGGGAAACATCACCCTCCAGGATGGCAGCGGCCTTCGCGCGGTCCAAATTCTGTTTCACCGTCGACGGATCGACGAACTTGAATCCCTTGGGCATCAAGGCTTCCATGATGGCGGTCTCGGCCGTACTCAGGTCCGCCTCAAAATAACTGTAATGACCAGGAGCCTCACCGATATTCCGCTCTTCGATCATCACCATCATCCTCGGCGTGTTCTTCCTTCGGATCAGGGCCCTGACAGCTTCGAAATCGTCCTTCAGGTTCGACATCTTCACCAGAGCCCGTACCGACACCTCGTAGAGTTCCTCGCTCCGTTTCCCCTC
>JBDRSZ010000423.1:0-10167 GCA_043824415.1 bacterium
CGGTATTCTCGTCCGGAAGTATGTGCATCAGATCAGCGACTTTATCGTCGCGGGCCGCTCCCTGCGGCTGTTCATCGCCATCGCAACACTGACGGGGACGGAGCTGGGTTTGGTCACGGTCATGTACAACGCAGAGCTGGGTTTCAAACACGGATTTTCCGCGTACCACGTGGCGCTCATCGAAGCGCTCTGCATCCTGGCCATTGGCTTGACAGGATTCATCGTCTACAAGCTGCGTGAAATGAGGATCATGACGATTCCCGAATTCTACGGAAAGCGGTTCGGACGATCCGTGCGCGTTGTGGGTGGGACGATCTTGGCCTTGGGAGGCATTCTGAATATGGGATTGTTTCTCCAGGCAGGGGCGCGGTTCATGATGGGGATCACGGGATACGGCAACTTGGCGGGACTGAAGCTGTTCATGTCGGTCATGCTCATCATGGTATTGATCTACACGGTTATGGGCGGAATGATCTCCGTGGTGTTGAACGATTTCGTGCAGTTCTTTGTCCTGTCCATCGGAATGCTCATTGGATCGTTCTACGTCATCAAGCAGATTGGCTGGAGTCAGCTTTTTGAGATTCCTGCTGCTGCGAACGGGGCCACGTGGTTCAATCCCATCGGAGAGGGATCGGGCTTCGGCACGATGTACGTCCTCTTCATGGTCATATTAACTTTCTCCGCCGGGGCGTTGTGGCAGTCCTCGACGATTCGTGCGCTGGCCGCAAAGACACCCAAGACGGCGAAGCGCCTGTTTCTGTGGAGCACGATTTCCTACATGGCCAGGCGTGGGATTCCGATGCTGTGGGGTGTCGGTGCTTTCATCTTTATCTCTCAGACTCCGAAATTGTTGTCTGCTTTTCAAGGAGCCGATGCGTTGAATTCCCAGTACGGCATGCCGATTTTTATGGCCAAAGTGCTTCCGAGCGGATTGATAGGGATTCTTGCTGCAGGAATGCTGGCCGCGTTCATGTCCACGCATGACAGTTATCTTCTGAGCTGGAGTTCTGTGATCACACAGGATATCATCGCTCCTTTGAAAAAGAACACGTTCTCTGATAAAGCACGCTTGTTCACCATGCGGATCTGTATCGTCGCCATCGGACTTTTTCTATTACTGTGGGGACTCTGGTTTGAGGCGCCTGTGTCGCTGTGGAATTACATGGCCGTTACGGGCACGATTTATCTTGCCGGTGCTTTTACGGTGATCGTCGCCGGATTGTACTGGAAGAAAGCGAGTAAGACAGGGGCGATGATTGCCCTGCTCGCAGGACTATTGGCTATTTTGGGGATCGGCCCCTGGACGCAGGGGGATGCTGTGCCGTGGTATCTGACGGACAAGTTCATCGGTGTGATGACGTTTGTCATTGCTTTTCTAGGAATGGTATTGGGTTCGCTTCTTTTCCCGGATAAAGTAAGGAAGGAGGCAGAGGCATGAGCTGGGAATTGCTATGGAAGGTTTTTCTGATTGCAACACTCTCGATGTATACGTTGCTCGTTATTATCGTTTCTGTGGGTGGAATAAAGAACATCAAAGATATGTTAAAAGATTTGATGTCGGGCGAGTCATCGGATTAAACCTGTTGTTCTAAATTTTAGAGGCAATGTTGTTTTGTATGGTTGAGGTTTAAATTAAAAATTAAAAATTAAACAGCAAAAATACAGATCAAAAATTAAAAATATATAACGGTAGAAAATGGCTCGGCCTTCATTTTTAATATTTACATTGTCATTTTTCATTTTGATTTTTCATATTTGATTTCATCTTATGATTTCATAGGAATGTGAATGTCTTCGAGAACGGATGAATTGAAAGTCTCCGCGCCCGGCCGGATCTGCCTTTTCGGCGAGCATCAGGATTATCTGCACCTGCCTGTGATCCCCTGTGCCATCTCACTGAGAATTTATATTCAGGACAGACGCAGCAGAAAGGATAAAGAAATCCACATCGATTTGCCGGATATTGGATCGGAGAAATCATTCGTCATTCAGGACGAAGTTCCGTACGATGAGGAGCGAGACTATTTTAAAAGTGTGCTGAACATCCTGCAGCGGGAGAAGCTTACGTTCTCCACAGGGTTTGACTGCTCTGTGCACGGCAGCATCCCGATCAATTCGGGGACGTCGAGTTCATCGGCGCTCATCGTGGCTTGGGTAAATTTCATGTCACGGATGAGCGATCAATCGGCTGCCTTATCCCCTGAGAGAGTCGCTGAATATGCCCATCGCGCGGAAGTCGTCGAGTTCTCCGAGCCTGGCGGTATGATGGATCATTACGCGTCTGCGGTCGGCGGAACACTGTATCTCGAATTTTCTCCTCAGTTGACTGTAGAACGACTCCCGGCCGATCTGAAATCGTTCGTGCTGGGCGATTCGGGCGAGCCGAAAGATACGAAGACGATCTTGGCCAGAGTGAAGAATCGGGTCATCGATATCGTCGGTCTGTTAAGTCGGCAGTACGAGGATTTTTCACTCTGTGATGTAGACGCAGAGGACATTCCGAAGTATTCTTCCGAATTGGACAAAGATCAGTTGACGCTCCTCGACGGTACGGTGCGGAATTATCGGATTACGAGAGAGGCGAGAGAAATCCTGAAGAAGAAACCGCTGGATCATTGTCGCATAGGAGATTTGCTGAACGAGCATCAGCGTATCCTTCGAGATGTCCTGAAAATTTCCACGCTGAAAATCGATCGGATGATCGAAGCGGCGCTGAAGGCCGGCGCGTATGGCGCGAAGATCAACGGGTCCGGTGGCGGGGGGTGCATGTTCGCCTACGCTCCTGAGAATACCGAAGCGGTTGCCCGGGCAGTGGAGGATGAAGGAGGAAGGGTGTATGTGGTATCGGTCGATAGAGGTGTGGCGGTTGAAACGATATGAATTCTAATGTAAAAATCAAAAATGAAAATGGAAAATGACAGATGAAAATGCAAAATAAAGAAAGAATGTTTTTCAAGCGACCCATGACATACGATAAGAGAACTTTTTTCATTTTGATATGTTATTTTGCTTTTTGCTATTTCCATTTTTATTTCTAAAAAAGATTTGTATTACGAGATAAAAGGAGAATTTGTCATGGAAGAAAAGAGGGACGAACAGAGGGGCGAATTCAGTCGGCGTGATTTTATCAAGACGGGTGTCGGAGCCGGATTGGGTGCTGCATTAGCGGGTGTGGCCTTGTCAAGCTGTCAAAAGGAACGGCGGCTGGCGACTTCGCCGGGCGTACCGAAGATCGATCCTATCGAAACAGTTCGGATGGGATTCGTGGGTGTGGGATTGCAGGGTTCGAGCCATGTGAGGAATTTCCTGAACATCGAAGGCGTGGAGATCAAAGCCGTGTGCGATATCGTCCCCGAAAAGGTGGAACGCATACAGAAATGGATTGTCGAAGCAGGCCAGCCCAAGCCGACCGGATATTCGCGGGGCGATTGGGATTTCAAGCGATTGTGCGAAGAGGAGGATCTGGATCTCGTATTCACGGCCACGCCCTGGGAATGGCACGTTCCGGTTTGCGTGGCGGCCATGGAGAACGGCAAGCATGCAGCGACGGAAGTCCCCGCTGCTGTAACGACGGATGAATGCTGGCAGCTCGTGGAAACGGCCGAGCGGCTGAAAAAACACTGCGTGTTGATGGAGAATTGCTGTTACGACCGCGTGGAGATGATGGCGCTTCACATGGTTCGCAAAGGGCTTTTGGGAGAGCTTCTGCATGCCGAAGCGGGTTATCTCCACGACCTGCGCGCGCTGAAATTCAGCGGGAAGAACGAAGGGCTTTGGAGGCCGCAGCACTCGATCAGGAGGAACGGGAATCTTTATCCCACGCATGGATTAGGACCGGTCGCACAATGCATGAACGTTAACAGGGGAGATCAGTTCGATTATCTTGTCTCGATGAGCTGCAAATCGAGGGGGCTGAATATTTATGCTGAAGAGCATATCGGCAAGGACTCACCCGAGGCGAAACAGGTGTACGCGCTGGGAGATGTGAATTCGAGTTTGATCCGCACGAAGAACGGGTGTACGATCATTCTGCTCCACGACTGCGATACGCCGAGGCCTTACAGCCGGAAAATAATGGTCCAAGGAACCAAAGGACTCGTACAAAAATATCCCGATCCTAAAATCCATGTCGAGGGACGCAGTCCCGGCCATAGCTGGGAGGATTTCTGGGCGTACCAGGACGAGTTTGACCATCCTCTTTGGAAGAACGTGGAGGAGAAGGCACGCGGTGCGGGGCACGGTGGGATGGATTATCTGGAGGATTACCGTCTGATACGAGCCCTGCGCACGGGCACACCGACGGATTTCGACGTGTACGATGCAGCGGCCTGGAGCGTCATCTCGGAACTCAGCGAACGCTCCGTGGCGGACAAGAGCCGTCCTCAGGATTTCCCTGATTTTACGAGAGGACAGTGGAAGGTGTGGGAGCCTTTGGGGATTATTGGTTCATGAATTCACTGTCGATGAGGCAGGAATAATGGAGACCGAAGGCAGGAGACCGGAGACTGGAATAATTGTCTTCGAGACAGATAAGAAGGAAGAGAATAGAAGTGCCACGCATGTCGGACGTGTGTGGCACTTATAGAAGAAGAGGCAACTCAAATGAAGTGGATGAATCATCGATGCATCATGTTCACGGTATTGTTATTCTGCTCGGCGGCAGCGTTTTCTCAGACGCCAAAATTTACACATCAGGATACCCTCCGGGGATCGATCACCGCGGAGCGGGCATGGTGGGATTTGACCTATTATCATTTGAAGATCAAAGTCGATCCAACCGAGAAAACTTTATCGGGTGAGAACACCATACAATATCGTGTGCTGGAGCCGTACCAGAGAATGCAGATCGACCTGCAGTCTCCGATGCAAATCATAAAAGTCGTTCAGGACGGGAAGGCTCTCTCTTACGAGAGAGACGGCAACGCGTACTTTATCGCGCTGACGAAAGAACAGAAACCGGACGAGACGAATACGTTGATCGTTACTTACGAAGGCAAGCCGAAGGAGAGCAGAAGCCCGCCCTGGGACGGAGGATTAACCTGGAAAAAGGATGCGAACAACATCGATTTCATTGCAACCGCCTGTCAGGGAGACGGGGCGAGTCTGTGGTGGCCGTGCAAAGACCATCTTTACGATGAGCCGGACAGCATGCTCATCAGTGTGGCCGTGCCCGGCCATTTGACGGATGTATCGAACGGACGCTTGAGAGGAGTGGATCGGAATCGAGACGGGTCCAGAACTTTTCACTGGTTCGTCTCCAACCCGATCAATAATTACTGTGTGAATATGAATATCGGCGATTATGCGCATTTTTCAGAAACATATCAAGGTGAGAAAGGTGCGCTCGATTGTGATTATTATGTCTTGAGGGATAATCTTGAGAAAGCCAAGGATCATTTTAAGGAAGTCCCAAGGATGCTTGAAGCTTTTGAATACTGGTTCGGGCCTTATCCCTTTTATGAAGACAGCTACAAACTGGTAGAGGTCCCCTATACGGGCATGGAACATCAGAGCTGCGTGACGTACGGGAACGGTTATAAAAATGGTTACGGAGGGCGTGATGTCAGCCATACGGGATTGGGTATGAAATTCGATTTCATCATTGTCCATGAATCCGGGCACGAGTGGTTTGGAAACAGCATCACGGACAGGGATATCGCGGATATGTGGATACACGAGAGTTTTATCGCCTATTCTGAGAACCTTTTCCTGAATTATCATTATGACAAAGAAGCCAGTGCCGAATATGTGATCGGTACCCGGCAGAACATCAGAAATGACAGGCCGATCATCGGCATCTACGACGTGAACTATGGAGGATCGGGGGACATGTACTACAAAGGATCGAATGTACTGCATACCCTCAGGCAGATTGTGGATGATGATGAAAAGTGGCGCGGTATCTTGCGGGGACTCAACAGAGACTTCTACCATCAGACTGTCACCACCCAGCAGATCGAGGATTATTTGAGCGAGCATACGGGTAAAGATTTGTCGTTGTTTTTCGATCAATACTTGAGGGACACGAGGATACCCATCCTGGAATATATGATCAAAGAGAATACACTTCAATATCGCTGGACCAATTGTGTCCGAAATTTCAATATGCCTCTAAAAGTGAGCCTGAACGGAACCGTTCGGTGGATTGAACCGACGACACGCTGGAAGCGGTTGGAAGCGGATTCTCCCATTATACAATTTTTTGTTGACTGTAATTTTTATACAACCGCCTTCAATCTGACTGGAAAACTTAATCAGTGAGTACCAAGGAGGTTCCACCTTTAGACGTAATTTCTTGAGATTTTGTATCCTTAGCGTCCATCGTTAGACGCCTTCATAACAGATCGCCCTGGACTTCTCTGCTCAGGGCGTCTTTTATAGGGTGTCTCTCCTATAAATGTCAGCAAAATCCAACTTAGAAATTTCAGCGATACTGTGACCATCCAGAATTCAGTTTCGGGCATTGTATTTTTCTTTCAGAAATTTTCTTTGAAAATTTTTGAAACCCATCTCCAACTTCTACGTATCCTTTATATGTTCTGGAATACGAAACAAAGCATTGTCTCTTTTTTTATTTATAATTTCTGGAATACAAAACAAATAAACAGGAGGTATTTTGAAAGTATTGTCGAGTCAGGAAGAATTGGTATTGCTTGCCGTGCTCGCTCTGGGCGAGAATGCCTACGGCGTGACGATTCGGCGTCACGTGTCTCAAGTCACGGGGAAGGACTGGTCCATCGGTGGGATCTATGATCCGCTGTACCGTCTTGAAAAGAACGGGTATATGCGGTCCACGCTTTCGGAACCGACTCCTGAAAGAGGGGGGAGGGCGAAGCGGATTTTTTCCGTGACGCGGGAGGGAAAAGAAGCGCTCGTGGAGCATAAAAAAGTCCGCGATGAATTGTGGCAGGGGCTGCCCCAGATCGCTTTGGGGAAATAGAGTAAAATAGAACGCGGGTTGAACGCCTGCCTACCACAGGCAGGGAAACTGAAGAAGAAAGACTGGAGACGGCAGACGGGAGACCAAGAAGGGGAGACCGGAAACTGGAAACCGGAGACTGGAAAATGAAGAAAAAGAATGATTCGCCCCAATTGGCGAGATGGTTGCTGAATCGATTGCTTTTGCAGTACAGTCAGTCGCCGGCTCTTGGCGATTTGGAAGAGGAATTTGAGCTGCTCGTTGAGGAAATCGGTCTGAACAGAGCGAGGCAATGGTATCGGCGGCAGGTGTTGAGATCTATACCGTCGTGTTTGAGTCATATCATTAACTGGAGTGGTGCCATGATTCATAATTATTTGAAAGTCGCGATGCGGAACCTGAAGAGACACAAAGTGTATTCTTTTATCAATATTACGGGCCTGTCTATTGGGATGGCCTGCTGCATCCTCATCCTTCTTTATGTCCATCATGAATTGCATTACGACACATACCATGCAGATCAAGATCGTATCTTTCGAGTGGTGGTGGAAACCAAGTTTTACAAACGAATGGTTCTTGCCAGGACCAGTGACTTGGCAGCACCAAGAATTGTTGAAAACTATCCTCAGGTAGAAGCTGCTGCTCGCATCCAAACCGGTTACAATGTTCTGGTCAAGTCGGAATCCAACATGTTTTATGAGGAGGGGGTATACTACGCCGACTCTGATCTTTTCAATATTTTCACTATTCCTTTCAGAAGAGGAGATCCAGTGACAGCCCTTTCCCGCCCGGGAACTGCCGTATTGTCCGAAACGTTGGCCAATAAGCTCTTCGGTGAAGAGGATCCAATAGGCCGTATCATTCATTTGAACGAGTATACAACGGAAGTGACGGGTGTTGTCGCAAACGCTCCGACGAATACGCATCTTCCATACCGATGTTTCGTCTCTTTTAGTACGGTGTCAAGGCCTACTCGTCCCGATTGGACGCGGTTCGATTGTGGGACATACATCAAACTCAGAGCAAAGATAGATGTGCTTACTTTCCGAGAACAAATCGCTTCCCTAACGGAACAGATTCTCCCTCCGGAAAACGGAGGAGAACGTCGGCAGACCTATCTCCTCCAACCGATAGCTGACATACATATGGATAAAGATATGATGTGGGATTTCAGTCCCCACGGCAACCGACTTTTTCTACTGATTTTAGTCGGAATCGGAACGGCCATTCTTTTTATTGCGTGTATGAATTTTATCAATCTGGCGACAGCGCGGGCAACTAAAAGGGCAAGGGAAGTTGGTATGCGTAAAGTGGCGGGCGCTCAGGTTTTTCAACTCCTTAAACAGTTCTTGGGGGAATCTTTTTTTATCACAGGACTGGCCTTTGTTGGAGCCATGGTGATTGCTTATGCGGTTCTCCCGCTATTCAAAGGAGTGACCGGAATTCAGTTTATCTATACGATGTTGTTTCAGGGCAAACTGATCGTTCAATGGCTCTGTCTTATCGGTATTGTGGGTCTGATGGCTGGTTTTTATCCTGCTGTCCATCTCTCATCTTTGCAGCCAGCTGCCATTTTTAAAAAACAGGACACGAGCTTCCATTTAAGGGGTTACAGATTCCAGTCGTTGCTGATCATCAGTCAATTTGCGGCTTCCATCGCACTTGTCATATGCACTTTGACGATGAATCGACAGGTTCATTATATGAAAAATCAGCCTTTGGGATTCGCTAAGGAACAAAAACTGGTTCTCCCTTTTCCCGATGACGATGGGACAAGTCGAAACTTTCAAACGATAAAAAACGTTTTCTCCGACTATGCCTCGATCCGTTCATCCACAGTCTCCTCCGGAGTTCCAGGTCGATCAGTTTCCTATGCTGGAACGATCCGGTCGGAGGAGGACTGGTCCAATCCGACAAGAGTTAATTATATCTTTGGAGACGAAGATTTCCTGAAGGTGTTTCAGATTCAACCGCTGGCCGGAGAATTACGCGACCAGGAGGGTTTTCCAAATCTCAAGGCTGGATTCGTCGTTAACGAGGCGTTGCTGAAGGCGTTCGGTTGGAGGACATCTCAAGAAGCGTTGGGACAAAGGCTTTTATCGGGTTATTTTGAACAAGAAGGGATTACCATCGTTGGCGTGGTCAGGG
The DNA here is from genome assembly GCA_043824415.1 of bacterium. Lineage (GTDB taxonomy): Bacteria > Zhuqueibacterota > QNDG01 > QNDG01 > DSAB01 > JBDRSZ01. The sequence continues at coordinate 9,068 of JBDRSZ010000423.1, forward strand.
ATTTCCACTTCGCGGGATTCCATAAAATTATTGAGCCTATTGTCCTGACATATCGTAGCAGTGACTTTCGAATGATCACACTCACTGTTGATACACAGCAAATGGATGAAGTTTTCCGTTTTCTTCGAACCAGGTGGAAAGAGGTTTTCCCTGATCATCCGTTCGATTATTTTTTCGTCGATGAGAATTTCGATCAACAGTACCGTCAGGATGAGAATCTGAGCTTGATCATTACGATCTTCGCCTTTCTTGGTATTTCTATTGCCTGCTTTGGTTTATTTGGATTGGCAGTCTTCACGGCCGAGCAACGGACGAAAGAGATCGGGATTAGGAAAGTGGTGGGAGCGTCCGTATCGAGCATCATCTTTCTTTTATCCAGGCAGTTTACGCGATGGGTCCTTTTGGCGAATGTCATTGCCTGGCCGATTGCTTTCTTTCTGATGAGGCAATGGCTGAACGCATTTGCGTACCGCATTTCTATCGGGTTGGGTGTTTTTATCATTTCAGCTTTGATTGCATTTGGGATTGCACTGCTTACGGTGAGCTATCAGGCCGTCAGGGCAGCGCTGTCGAATCCGATAGAAGCATTACGTTATGAATGAAATACAAACGGAAACGGGAGACTGGAGACTGGAAGAGAAGTCTTTAAAACAGATAAGATTGGAGAATAGTAAAAGCGCGTGGCACTTGATTTTTTAAGGACTCCGCCCGCCTGATTCAATCGCATGTGGATCGTGTTGACATTGTTTATCCATTATTCCTCAGAGGCGGGATCCTCTGCGGAGGTGAAAAACAAATTCATAAACAATATCTTATCTATCTTTCATGTTTAACTCAATACTTAAAAACCATCAAGTTCCATTCTCAAGAATCCTAATTTTTTATTGGGAATTCTGTTGATTGGATCACCAAACTCAGCCGCGCTTACCCGCCAAACTGAAACGTATGGCATCCATTCCAAACCAGATAAAACACAGCACAATGAGAATGTTTTTGGCCCCATTGGTACTATGGTTGGCCTTGAATTATAATTTAGACCTGCCAAAACATTACACAACCGAACGTATAAAGAATATATATCAAAAACATTGTATTCAATT
>JBDRSZ010000424.1:0-13296 GCA_043824415.1 bacterium
TCAACCTTTCTTTAACGAATCTCGCGGTCGTGGACAAGATCGAACCGCGGAAGCCGTTTTTATTGTTTCGAATCACCCGAGGGTTTACGCATCTTTTGCCTCAGCCGGTTCTGGTGTGGGTTGTGATCGGTTCGTACCTGACGTTCATGAGTTCGGTCATCGTATGGATCGTGTCGAGGAGGTCAGCTATCCGCATTCTGGGATTTAGACTTGGGATTCTCTTCGGCATCCTTTTTTTAGTGTCCGGATTGTCTTTCGTCGGCCGCATTCGTGAATCGAAGAATTCTGTCGAAGGCGTTATCTTGGCGGACAGAGTGGATGTGATGAGCGCTCCGAGCGAAGGAGAGGGCGTTGAGGTTTTTTCTCTGCACGAAGGGACGAAGGTGCGTCTTGATCAGAGATCGGGCGAATGGGCAGAAATCGTTCTGGCCGATGGTAAGGTAGGGTGGGTGAAGCAGGAGGTGTTGGAGATTATCTAAATGGGGATCATTCTGAATAGACACAAATATCATTCTTCATGATCATAGATCATTCTTCATCGTTTGCTTCATTATCTTTCTTATCGATTCAATCGGGTCATCAGTTCATTTTTATATTTTATACAGGCTCACTTTCTGATCAGCGTGTGAGGCATAGTTTTTTCTCATATTCAGCCTTGGGAAGAAATTACAAATATGCTTGATGAATCATTGACATTGGCTATTTCATTTGGTATATTTTAACACTTCAATAACGATTCTTTTTCAATTAAAATATTGTCTTGAAATCCGGCAAGATGTCTCAATAAAATGGGACATTTTCTCTTTTCTCTATTTTAAAAAAAGCCTTCTGTTTGTCTGAACGCCTGCCATTCATGGAGTTTTTTATGGAATTTGAGTGGAATATCCTTTTTATTTCTGATGATTCCGAATCCATCGATCGTTTGATGATTGCGCTGAAAGAAGATTACAGGATCCATACGGCAGCATCCAAGCAAGAAAGCATGAAGATTTTTAAAAAAACGGCTATCCCTATTTGCATTATCGATCAGAAAATACTCGATAAGCCTGGTGATGATGTCCTGAAATTCATTTCGAATAAATTCTCAAAGACAATCATCATCCTGACCGGCGTCGGTGATAATACAGATACCGTTATAAATGCGATGAATTCGGGTCATGTTTATCGCTATGTAAAAAAACCGTGGGATGAAAGTGCATTAAAAGACATCGTCGATGGAGCGCGTGCTGAATATACTGACAAACAAGGGAATGCGGATCTCATCGATAAGATGGAATGCATGATTGAGGAGCTGAAATTTTTACATCGGATTTCCCAGAATATTTCAGAAAAAAAGTCCCTGCCTCGGTTGATGCAAGAAATCATGGAGAGCAGCAAGCTCTTGATGAATGCGGAGGCGAGTTCTCTTCTGCTCTACGATCCGGAGGACAAGAAACTCTCCTTTCAAGTGGCTACCGGGGATATGGGGAATTTGGTAAAAAAGTTCAGCGTGGATTTGGGTGTCGGCATCGCCGGCTGGGTAGCCAAATATAAAAAACCTTTACTCATCAAGGATTGTTACAAGGATCCTCGTTTCAGTCCTGATTATGATAAGAAGACACATTTCCATACGAAATCCATGATTTGCGTTCCGTTGATCAGGAAGAGACAGCTCCTCGGCGTAATACAGGTCATCAATAAAAAGGGAGGCGGAGAGTTTGAGGATAGGGATTTGGCTCTCTTTGAAACATTGGCTTCTCAGTGTGCTATTGCCGTCGAGAATAATAAGCTCGTCGAGATCCAGGTAGAGTCTGAGGCGCTTGAGCGTGAGTTGGAAACTGCGAGGAAAATCCAACAAAAATTATTACCCTCTTCTCTTCCCGAATATGATGATATTCAGGTCGCTGCGCAACTCATCCCAGCCAAACAGGTTGGCGGTGATTACTATAATATCATTCGAATCGACGACAATCGGAGCCTCTTTTTTGTGACGGATGTCACGGGGAAAGGGATACCTGCAGCACTGATCGTATCTACGATTTTTTCCTGCTTGGATAGTTATATAAAATTTTATCCGGATCGTTTTGATTTAATGACATTGGTCACTACTATGAATAGGGTTTTAATCGAGTCCACAACGACGGATAAATTTGCAACGAGCTGGTTCGGAACGTACTTGCATGATTCCAAAAAATTGATTAGCTTGAATGCAGGACATAATCCTCCCTATTTGTTTCGAATTGGAATGGAAAAACCCATTGAACTCGCTACAGGCGGCATATTTTTGGGCGGCTACGAACTTCCTTATAAGACGGAAGAGATTAAGTTGCGCAAGAACGACGTCCTCATTTTTTATTCGGATGGCGTCACTGAAGCCTTCAATGGTAAAGAAGAGGAATATGGAGAGCGACGTCTCATTAACGTCGCCTTTAATCATGTGGAGCAATCTGCGCAATGTATTCTGTCAGAGATTGAGAAGGATGTGAAAAAACATGTGGGTAAAGCGCAACAGAGTGACGATTTTACTTGCGCGGTAGTCAAGATTTTATAGTGCAAAACGGAAAAATAGTTATTACTGAACTTTGGCAAATTGAATAATAGTTGTTAACCTGCGAATGATTTTGAAAAAATGCTTGACAATTTGAGTGGAGCAGAAAGAATGTCTACCTATTTGTCCCCTTGACAAGGGGGATTATGGGGGTTTATAATGTGAAACATTCTTTCTGCGCCACTCATAAACCCCCTTTCATTCCCCCTTAACAGGGGGACAGGTAGTTGATCATTTTTTCAAAATCGTTCTTCGCGTTTGAAGGAATGTAAGTAATTTTGCCAAAGTTAAATTATTATAAAGTGAAAGGATGGATATGCTCGTTCTATTCTTTAAACTGATCATCGGACATGCTTTTGCGGACTTTGTATTACAATCGACTCCGATGGCAAAATGGAAGTGCAGAAGAAAGAGTTACGAAGACGGCCAGGAAGGAGAAAAGGACGTCCCATCTTGGCCGTACTGGTTGTCTGCCCATGCTTTGATACATGGGGGCGTTGTCTGGTTCGTCACAAATAATATCTTTTTGGGAATCGTTGAAATCGTCCTCCATTGGATTATTGATTTTGCCAAATGCGAAAAATGGACGAATATACATATCGATCAGGTTTTACACATACTTTGCAAGGGTGCCTACATATTCTTTATATAAACAGGATGGAGGTCTGATTATATGGGGAAGCCGAGATTCACTCTACGAAGGAAGCTGCTTTTCTTTTCCGTGTTACTTGCCATCATTCCACTCGGGATAGCAGGCAGAAGAATGATCACCATCACACAGGATGAGTTGAAAAGCGCTGCGAACGATGAACTCAGCATCACAGCGGATAAACTCGCCGAGGAAATCGACAATTTGTATATGGATACGTGGCGGGCTCCTCTGCTGCTTATCAGAAACGGTATAGATGACGAGAGGCTGGGTGTACAGGAAAAGGTTTCGCTGCTTACGACGATTCAGGAAGTTGTGGATATCGTCTCGCTGCAGCTGAATGTGGACGGAGTTCCCGATCCGATGCTCGTCACACAGGATGATTTTACAGAGCGACTAAAAACAGCCTCTCTAGATCCGACAGTTGTTCTTAAGTTATCGTCCGATCGAATCTCCGAGCTTCAAAAAACGGGTGATATTTTTGTCGGAGACCTGACTTATGTCGCGGGAGCGGACGCCTGGCTTGTGACGATCATCGTTCCTTTGAAGAATCCAATTAGAGGCCGCGCTGCCCGTATTTCCGCGAGGATCAGTCTGGATCGATTGAGGGAACGCATCGAAACGCATCCGTTCACTAAAACCGGTCTCATCACGCTCGTCGATATCGACGGTAAGAAGATATTCGATCCGGAACGTTCGGATTTAAATGAGTATGAAGTGGTCGAAGCCGCGATCCGATTACTTAAAACAGATGCCCGTGCGATCGGCATACAACCATATACACGACCTTCGGGAGAAAAAATGCTGGGCGCTTTTTCCTTCCCGATGCACTTTGATTGGGCTGTGATTTCCGAAAGGAGCGAATCGGATGCCTACCTTGCTGTCTCGAAGATGTTTAAAAGTTTGATGTTCTGGGTGTTGATCGGACTATCCGTTGCAGTTGCCGGAGCTGTGTTCTTCGCACAGCGAATCAGCCGTCCCATTTTAGAAGTCGGCAAGGTCGCGCAGAAAGTGGGCGGGGGCAATTTCCATGTTCGGGTGAGCAAGCCGAGGTCCAATGATGAAATCAGCGATTTGGGAAATCGGATCAACGAGATGATCGAAGGACTTCGTGAACGATTTGAACTTCAGAAATTTGTTTCCGGTCAAACAATGGATGCGATTAAAAAATCGGATAAGGAGGGTATGAAATTAGGAGGGGAGCGTCGGAATGCGACGGTCTTTATATCCGATATCCGTGGTTTCACAGCGTTTTCAGAGAAAGTGGAACCGGAAGTCGTGATCGACATGCTGAATACATACCTTCGGTGTGAGGCTGAGATCGTGAAGAAGCATCACGGCGATATCGATAAATACGTGGGTGACGAATTGGTCGCTGTTTTTCAGGATGAAGATATGGTGAAGAACGCCGCACTCTGCGCCGTTGAAATCCAGAAAAGAATTGCTGAGCTGAACAAAGACAATCCTGAATGGGATATTGGGATTGGAATCGGTATCAACACCGGAGACATGATCATGGGCGCTATGGGCAGTGAGGAACGAATGGATTATACGATTTTGGGCGATGCGGTGAATGTCACTTCCAGGCTTTGCGACGCAGCGGGACGGCATCAGACGCTACTCTCTGAAAGCTCCTACCAGAGAATCGCGGATATCGATTGGATTGACACGGTAAAACTGGATCCCATTCAAGTAAAAGGGAAGCCAAAGCCGGTTCAAATTTATGAAGTGAGGGGAACGCATAAAGATAAGAAGGAATCCCGTTAAACCGGGGAAATGCGTTTGCTATTGTTTAATGGAGTCGTGGATTGAGATGTTATTTGGTAGTAGGTTTTTAGATGGAGGTTACCATGAAGGTTCTTTTTTTAAATTACTATCTATCGTTGAATAACCTTCGTCTTAGATCGATGTTGTTATCTTGTCTCCTGACGTTGCCTGTTTTGGGTCAACAAGATAAAATGATGACCGTTGTCGTGAAAGAGGGACAACATATTCGGGATTTGGCAGAAAAGTATCTTCACGATGCTAATCTTTGGACGGAGATTCTTCGAGTCAATGATTTGCACTCTGTTACTGAAGTGAAGCCGGGCATGGAATTGAAGATTCCGTCGGGTGTGGTATCGATGGCCGGGAATGCACTCAATAAAGCAATGGAAGCCATTCAGGAAGCGACCCAAGCCGGAGCGAGGATGTTTGCTCCCGCGATCATCTCCAACGCGATTGATCTGCGTGAGAAGGCGTTGGAAAAACGAAAACAGAGCGATTGGGAAAGTTGCGCTCAACTGGCAATATCCGCTACTGTCGAAGCAGAGAGAGCGTTGAAAGAAAGTCGTGCAAAAAATGACGTTTCTGCTGAAGCCGTTTTAAATGATCGCAGAGGGAATGTCGATAGTCGTAAACAGGTTGACCTGATTTGGAAAGACGCTCCGTTGTATTCCATATTGGTAGAACAAGAAAAGATTCGTACGCTTTCTCAATCCATTGCAGAAATCCTTTTCCGCGACGAGAGTCGACTTAGACTCAATGCAAACTCGCAGGCGATTGTTCAGAGCATGAGGATCGATTTGCTGAAGAACGAACAGGAAGCGACTGTCAGCCTCATCGAGGGGGATATCTATGCTCTTTTAGCTGAGAGTCCGAGGAAAAAATTTAATGTGGAAGTACCCGGCGTTTCAACAAAAATCAACTCGACCAATTTCTGGATAGGGCGGGACAGCGACGAAACGGCTCGGTTTGCGAATTATAAAGGAGAACTGGAAGTATCCTCAGGAGGTTCAACGATTGTCTTGAGCGAAAACCAAGGATCACTGGTTCGACGCGGACGAAAGCCGACTTCTCCTGCAGCGCTTCTCTCCAAACCGACGCTTTTGCTGCCTGCGCATCACGGTACGGTGTATCAAACGAGCGAGAAGAAGGAAATCCTATTCAGCTGGGAGCCGGTTGAGGGTGCCGTCAGTTACTGGATAGAGATTGCCTTCGACAAATCCTCGTTTAAGGAGGTCGTTCTGAGCCGGAACGATATCAAGGTTCCTCGTTTCGTCAAAGAACAAATTGGGAATGGGGTCTATTATTGGAATGTGGCGGCCATTGATAATAACGGGTTTCCAGGAGTGAAGAGTGAAGCCCGTCTCATCAAAGTCATCACGGATGATACTCCTCCCTACCTCATCGTTAATTCTCCAAAGCAAGGGGAAATCTGTCAGGCGTGTTCTGTTCGCGTTGCGGGGGAGACAGAATGCGATGTCGTTTTGACCTGGGAGGGACGGCCCGTTGAGATTTCTTCTGATGGCAAGTTTGCTTTTGATGTCTTATTGACGGAGGGATTGAATGACATTTCCCTTGAAGCGGTCGATCCTGCCGGCAACAGGAACACGCTCGTTCGAACGGTCACGTTCGTCCCTTTTAGAAAAACAGAGATCAGCCACGATCCAAGTTTAAAACAAGTTGCACCTGGTCATTTTGTGGCTCAGGGTTTGGGATTTACTTTTAAGGGCCGCGCTGAACCCGCATCGCTGGTCGAAATCCAGTCTACGGATGATTCCTTCAGAGCAAATACTTTTTCGGATGTGGATGAAGGAGTTTTTACGGTGAGTGTTCCCCTGATGAAGGAAAGGAATGAATTCGATCTTTCAGTGACAACGCTTGCTGAGTATCATCTCAAAGATCGGTTTGTTGTCGAGGTGGATTTGACACCGCCTGAGATACGGCTTGACCCGGAGCCTCCTCGTGTTTCCGAATCGCAGAGTATCCCTGTGAGAGGGTTTGTATCCGACGGCACAACCCTCACGCTCAACGGGAATGGCATAGAGCTTACGGACGGCCGCTTTGAGGAGATGATCGAACTCAGGCCGGGGAAAAATAAGATTCAGCTTATCGCATCCGATCTTGTTGGAAATACATCCTGTGTGGAGAGGGAAGTCGTTTTTGACAATGAACCGCCCAAACTGTTGAAATACGATCTCTCGCATCGAGTCGCTTCCGGGGGAGAAAGTGTGCACATCATCGTATTCGCCGAGGATGAGTTCGGGATGAAAAGAGCGGCAAAGTTTACGCTCCAGGCCGGGGATTTTAAGTATGCCGATTATTTGATATATTGCCGCGACATGGCGTGTTATCAGCAGACGGTCAACCTTCCCCAAAAAGCTAAAGGTGAAATCGAGGTCACCGTCGAATTGGAAGATTACCACGGAAATAAGAAAGAAGTCCGGCTTCGTTAACAATGGTCTGTCGACCATAATTCAGGAGGGAGAAAATGCGGAAATATTTTGTACTACTGTTAGGGGTAATCCTTTTTACGGGAACTACCCTATCTTTGGCTCAGGAACATATCCTAATGATCACTTATGGTCCTGAAGCCAGGACTGCGGAGGGGGATGATGACTTTAAACAAATCATTTTCTTCCAGGTCCCTCAAGCTGTTTCCGACAGCTTGTTTCTCAGGATTTTTGATGCTGATTGCGGAGGAATCGTCGACTCACCTTTCGGGGATTACGATACAAAAACCCGTTTTCAGCTCTTCGGGGGTGACGCCGCATATTCTTCGGCCACAGTCAGGAACTCTTATCCGAATGCGGAGGACATCCGCGCCGGATCTCTCATTATGAGTGAAGAGATTGGAGTCGATGCGTTTAAGGACAACAAGTGGGTTAATTTCGCTCATTTTTCACCGACAAGCGGCGAAGCAGTGGACGGAAATTATGTTTTCAAGCTGGTCGTTGAGGGCCTGAATGGAAATGACGGAAATATTTTTAACGTGGCGGTAAGCCTTAATGACAAACGGAATTCAGCACCAGAGGGCCTGCGAGTCTTCAGTTATGCACCTACGGTACGCCTTCCGAGCACCGGGATTTTTGCTGAAATGCGATTCTTCGTTCCGGATGCTGTGGAAGAGATAACGATTCACAATTTCGACCTGGCCAGGGGCAAAGTAGGCGTTGAGACCGCTTTTCGATCGAATCTTGGGGTCGTGCCTTCCGGTCAGGACGAGTGGGCTGAGAGCAGTGTCCAGTTAGAGGAAAAAGAAAGGAACCGCTTATGCGCTGTCATATTTGAGGGAGGCACGGAAATACCCAACGATGCTTCATTCTATGTCACGGATACACAAGATAAAACTCTTCCCATTCGACTTCCGATGTATGTACGAACGTCGAATAACCGACCCGTTCCGCGGGTTGATCTGAAAACGCTTTCGGACGGTTATACTGTTATTTTCGATGGTTCACGGTCTACAGATAATGACGGCGACGCTCTTGCATTTTTCTGGGATTTCGGAGACGGGCAGACCGGAGAGGGCGTTCGAATCGCTCATACGTTTGATGAACGCGGTCATTACCGAGCCGAGTTGATTGTGAGCGATGCTTCAGGGCAGGTCGGAAACAGCGCTCTGACCGATTTTGCTGTGATCGTGAACGATCCTCCTAAAGCAGAGGCCGGACTTGACCTTACGGGTTCTCCCGGTCAGACACTTCAGTTTGACGGTTCCGGCTCTACGGATTCTGACGGAGAGATTAAACGGTATGCGTGGAATTTCGGTGACGGCACCAGTGGAGCTGGGGTCATTGTCTCTCACGCCTTTCAGAAATCGGGCGTTTATACGGTCGCTCTCCGAGTCGAAGACGATTCGGACAGCCCTCGTAATTTCAATGAAGATGGGATGAAAGTATGGATCAATGCACCGCCCATCGTCGAGATCGGTGAAGATCGTATCAGTTCAGAAGGAGAGTCCGTTACCTTCGATGGAGGGCGCAGCTACGACAGCGATGGTAATATCGTCGATTACTTGTGGGACTTTGGAGACGGCACGGCTGGGAGGGGCAGAATCGTCGAACATACCTACGACAAACCCGGCAAGTATGGCGTCACGCTAACTATCCAGGACAATACGGATGTGGAAAACAACAGCGCTTCCGATCAGCTCACGGTTACTGTAAACGATCGGCCGTCCGCCAATGCAGGAAACGACCGGCGAGCTGCTGTCGGTGAAGTCGTTCAATTCGATGGATCGGGGTCAACGGACAGGGATGGAGTGATCACGGATTACCGATGGCAATTCGGAGACGGTGCCACCGCCGGGGGAATGAAGGTTTCACACGCATACGACCGGCCCGGAGAGTATATCGTCACTCTGACTGTTCAGGACAACTCGACATCGGTATCGGACAAGGACAGCGACGAACTGACAGTGATTGTCAATCATCCTCCCGTTGCCGAAGCGGGCGAGGATATGGTGGTCACGTCGAGTGATGTCCGATTTGATGGAATGAATTCAAAGGATGAAGATGGTACGATCGTCCGCTATCTTTGGGATTTCGGGGACGGCGCTCAGAGTTCGGATGCATCGCCGATTCATGTTTACGGGAATCCAGGAACGTATCTCGTGAAACTCACAGTCACGGACGATTCCGGTACTTCCACTTGCCAGACTTCTAATGATCTGACCGTCATCGTAAATCAAGCACCCGTTGCCGATGCCGGCGTGGATCGAGTCGGTGCGCTCGGCCAAGTCCTAACTTTTAACGGTTCACTCTCTCTCGATTCTGACGGACAGGTGTCCGATTATGTCTGGGATTTCGGAGATGGCGAAACAGCTTCCGGAGTAGAAGTGACTCATGCTTATGAAAGTCCCGGTACGTACACAGTCCGCCTCACGGTCCGTGACAATACGGGGCATCTCAGGGCTATCGACCACGATGAAGTCATCGCGACGATCAATGCTCCGCCGGTTGCCGATGCAGGAATGGATATTTGTGCCGCGCCCGGCCAGACGGTCACTTTCGATGGTAAAGGCTCTTATGATATTGACGGGGAAATCACATTTTATGAATGGCGCTTTAGCGATGGTCTTGAAACAGCCGAATCGGTCATGACGAAAAGGGCGTTTCCCGAATCCGGTGTCTATTCCGCGACCTTGACAATCGCAGACAAAAGCAGCGCTATCAACGCACGCTCTCAGGATAATGTGTCTGTTTACATCAACCATGAGCCTATAGCGAGACCGGGAAGCGACATCCGCACCTGCGATGCCACGGTTCAATTCAGTGGTTCCACGTCTGCCGACGCGGATGGAGATCCTCTGACTTATATATGGGATTTCGGGGATGGAACAGCGCCGGCGACGGGAGTCACAGTTCTTCACACGTACGCGCAAAGCGGATCTTATCCTGTGGTTTTGACTATCGATGACGGGACGGGTTTGGCCAATTCTAAGAATTCCGCTTCCATCACTATTCTGATTAATGCGCCTCCCGTTGCTCATGCAGGTGAGAGCAGAACGATTTGTGCCGGGGATGTCGTCCTTTTTGACGGCGGCGGATCTATCGATCCTGAAGGCGGGCTGCTCAAATATTATTGGGATTTCGGCGACGGCACGGTTGCTGAGGGACTCAACCCGACAAAGATTTACAAAGACGACGGCGTATATCAAGTGACGCTTACTGTGAAGGACGATTCGGACCTGCCGTGCAATTCGGATGTCGATCAGATTGTTGTCTATGTCGCCGAATCCCCTGTGGCGGATGTCGGGCCGGATCAAACGGTTTGTGCGAACACGGTAGTCCAGTTCGATGGTTCCAAATCTCGTGATTTTGACGGTGTGGTGAACAATTTTTCGTGGGATTTCGGTGATGGTTTAACGGGCGGCGGCGCGACTCCGACCCACGTCTATACAAAACCCGGTGTTTATCGTGTATTGCTCACCATCACGGGGGATCAGATCGGTCAGTGCGACAATTCGGATTCGGATGAGCTGATCTGTACGGTTGTGGATGCACCTGTCGCGAAATTCTCGTACGACAGGTTGGTTCCGGTGAACACAGACGTGGTATTCGATGCTTCGGAATCTTCGAGCGAAGTGGGGGAGATTGTCGGCTATGAGTGGGATTTTGGAGATGGAAATACCGGTACGGGAGAGAGGGCGACACACATTTTTAATACTCCCGGAAAATACTTTGTGAAACTGACCGTACGAACGGATTCGGAAACGGAATGCAATGCTGCTCATATTCAGGATTATATCATCGTCAACGGGACGCCGACAGCAGACGCGGGTGAAAATCAGCTTGCCGGAATGAATCAGATGGTTGTTTTCAACGGATTGGGTTCGAAAGATTTGGATGGTTCTGTTGTCGCGTATGCATGGGATTTCGGGGATGGAAATACGGCGTCGGGAGTGGAAGTCCGGCATCAATATAGAACGAGCGGACAATTTGCAGTCACCCTAAAAGTGATGGATAATTCGGATTTGGAAAACAACTGGGATGTGGATACTGTTACCGTCTCTGTCAACGCAGCGCCCATTCCAGTGATTGAATGTGTCGATTGGGCCTGTGTGGGTCGAACCGTGGCGTTCAACGGCCTCGATTCGAGGGATCCGGATGGAACGATCGTAAAGTATCATTGGGATTTCGGAGACGGTCAGAGAGCGGATAGCGTTCAAACCGCCCATGTCTACCATGCTCCCGGACGGTACGACATTACTTTGACGGTCGATGACGGCAGCTCGTTACTCAACTCCGTGAGTACGGTATCGAGGACGTTGATGATTAATCATCCTCCATCAGCGGATGCGGGGCAGGACCGGATTGTATGTCCGGGTGATGCCGTGACTTTCGATGGTTCAGGGTCAATGGATCGAGACGGCAAAATCATTCAATATTTATGGGACTTTGGAGATGAGGGACGGAGTGAAGGCGAGCGGGTGAATCATGTCTATGAAAAGCCCGGCAGGTATCGTGTGCTCCTCAGAGTGCAAGACGACTCAGGGACGGAAAGTCGTTCAGCGGAAGACAGTTTAGCCGTGATCGTTAATTCCGCACCCGTTGCTGTGGCGGGTCCTGATCAGGAGGCTTTTTGTGGAGGCGCCCACGATGCCGTGCTCTTCGATGGGACGAAATCGTATGATCCCGACGGAGATCCGTTGGTCTATTTCTGGGATTTTGGAGACGGATCGACGATGACGGGGGCGAAAGTTTCACATGCGTACGTCAAGCTGGGTACGTATACTGTTCGTCTGAGAGTACGGGACGGTTCTGGATCGGCATGCGGGGAGGTGTGGGATGAATTGACCGTTGAAGTGAAGAGAAGATAGAATGAGAACTATCTATCGATCCGGGTTTTATCAATAACTGAACTTTGGCAAATTTGGTTTTTTTATCAGAAATGATAGAAAACGGGAAGAATTCGGTGACGATATATTAACTCTTCCGGAGATGTCATTCCCGCAATTTTTAAGCGGGAATCCAGGCGGGGTGGAGGTTCAATAATCCGTCATCCCTACCCTGGATGCCCGATGAAGAATTTCGGGCATGACACCCTCCCATACACAGAATCTGGAAATTTGACAAAGTTCAGTTAATAAAAATAGTTGAGCAATAATTGAGTCTTTAAAGCTCACTTTCCTTTAATCAGATAGATCTGCCACAGATCGCGTGTCGTGGTGTGGAGAATTGGGGAGAGGGCGAGTTTGCCTGTTTTCCCGATACTGTTCTCCAAATATTTCAATTCTGCAAATTTCTCTTGTATTTCCGGGTCGTGAGGAACGCTGAATCCGGTTCCTTTAAGGAGCAGTATGCCCTTTGCACGGACGGCCAGTTCTAAGTGTATTCGTAGGAAACACAGCAAATCTGCCATGACCTCACCCGGGAATTGACTTTTGAGTGAGAGCAAGTATTTCCCGATTTTTGTTTCAATGATTCGCCCGCTGATGATGTACTCGAGCACACAGACATCCGTATCCATGCCCACTTCCAGCCAATCTCTCAGCGCGTTTTCACTTTTCGAAAAAATGACGGCTATCAATCCTGGGAGAACGATCAGCTGGGCTGCTGTAATAATGCGAGGGTCTAAGAATAGATGGTTGAAGAATGCATGGATGAGGACGGCAACGATCAGGCCGGGCAGGAAGTAGTGCAGCTTTTCGGAAGATTGGCGTTCGGTGATACTCTTCGATAGTATGCCGAGAATACAGGTCGTCCCGCCGTGCATGACGGCGGTGCCGAATCCTCTGAGGATCCATAGAAACATGTTTGCGTCCCTGATGGACACCAGATAATAGACGTTTTCTATTGCCGCAAAACCGGCTCCGATGGCAAAACCGTATATGGCCGGAGTTTGAGCAGCCGGC
>JBDRSZ010000425.1:0-2197 GCA_043824415.1 bacterium
ATCGTTGAATTTCTCAGCATCCTAAATTTTTAAAAATTGCTGTTTCATTTATTTTCCCAACAATCGATCGAGTTTAGATTTTAGTCGTACTTCGATGAAATTCTCTAACACATCCGTGAGCAACAGGAAACTTTTCGAACAACTCTTTTAGATCTTTCGTATCAAAGCCATTTTCCACGATGGCTTGCCTGATGGGTCGTAACCGGACTGTCAATTCTGATGATTTTAACAATTCTCCTTCTTTGATATGCTTGTCACGACACTTCTCCACAAACATCCTGATGTCATCTTCATCAAACCGATTCGTCAGATATCTGACGATGGCGTCATTTCTTGTCACATTATTGTCACGGGATCCTTTTATTTCTATCATGACAGCCAACAAGATGATGGACACCTCGATCGCAAGCACGAAGACCGTGGCTACAAATCTCCTGGCAGTCTCCGAGTCCATGTGCCAGGTAATCATCACTGCGCGTTCGAGTGACGTGAAGTTTGATTCCTCGTCCTCGATTGGAGCGATCTTCAATCCAAGCAGCGCTGCATTTTTCTCGATCCACAATTCGGGATTCTCAGACGTTTCCGACAGAAATTCGTCCCTTTCCTCCAACAGACTCTGCCTCACCACCTGAAGCTGTTCCCTTCTGCGTATGAGAGACATGGAACCAGGATTCTTGGCGATGAGGGATTCGAGGTAATAGACATCTCTTTCCGCGTTTCCGATCCTGTCGTTCATTCGCATCGCATACACTGTCTTTATCGTGTCTATCCTGGATCGTATTTCCGTCGTCCTTTTTGTGTCTATCCGGGCCTGGGTCTCCAGGATTTCAGCGTGCCTGGCAGTCATCGCAAAAACAGCACAGAAGAGAGCGATGCCAGCATACAAGACCACGCCAATAATCCTCTTCCTTCCTTTCCACGTGGTGAGGGCGACCAATGAAGCCAGCCTCAGGAGCTCGAAAACTGAGGAAGCGACGACGGCCGTCCCGAAATCGAACATCCCGCTCCAAAAATGAAATCCCCCCTCGACAGATAGAAGACTCAGAGCGATTGTCAAGAAAATCAGCCCCGCATTCCGCAGGCGGAGTGGGGTGATTCTTCTGTTGTTCCTGTTGTCACGAATTCTCTTCTTCATCGTCCTGTCCCCTATTCTGTCATCCATTCTTCTTTGATTTTCACCTTCCGGTATTCTTTATAATATTCGCAGTCGTCGTACCCCACGCAATCCATGAGATCCCTGACTTCTTCGGAGCGGCATCCGTAGCTGTACTCCTTTTCACAGGCAGAGTCGATGATGTTCAGCAGCTCCTCCTCGGAAAGGGGCGGCACATTCCGGTTATTCCACGCCCTCATCGACCTGAGAATTCGGTCACGATGATCGTCCAACCTTTTGAGTTCAGTGGCGATGATGTGCCCTACATTGTTTCTCCTGCCTTCTTCGGATCCCACAGCAAGTGCCCTCCTCACACACGACTTCATCATTTTAGGATACAGTTCAGGATTCGACTCTTTGGTACAAATGTGTTCTATTTTTAAGGAACTGACAAAGGACTCAACCTGTGTGGCGGAGCATGGGTTGATCGTCTTCAAGAATTCCCACTGCACTTCCAAGTCGAACGGCCTGTATCCGTTTTCTGGATTCAAAAAAGCGCATCTCCCCCTTTTCACGTCGGGTTCTGTCAGGGGTGTTCTGATGAGATTCCCCAGGTCGGAGGCACGGCTCTGTTTTGGGAATATCTCTGGCAAGGGCTTTATACCTGCCTCTGTGCATACATATCTCAAGCATGCTCGAATCACTCCGGCTTGTATAGGTTTATCCATAAAGAAATAAATGTGCCACCCCTTGGATGTCGATGTGGCTGGGTACGGGTTTAGTCCAAACTTCCGAGCATAGAAAACAATTTCCTCCACATCCTGGAAGGAATGTTCCTCATCAAAATCCAGGACAGCCACCTTACACGTCCCATCAGGAAACAATAGATAGAACCCATGGATCTTTCTGCCCGTGATATGTTCGGCAATCACCTCATCCGTCAGGGGAGCCCTTGTCTTGTCCGGACAGTCTGTGCAGGGTGAACGTCTTTTTCCGATGAGGCAACTTCTCGTAAATTTGTTTCCACATTCAGGGAAGTACATTCTTCTTCCGTCCTTATGAACAAGAGTCGCATAGACATCCGGTCTTACCTGAAATCTCGAC
>JBDRSZ010000426.1:0-4323 GCA_043824415.1 bacterium
CTTAAATGTTTGCCTTAAAAACAACACAAACGAGGAACGCTACCATTGAAAAAAAGCAACACAATTTTGGTACGCTTCCTATAATTTTAGTGATTCCTATTTTTCGAGAGAGAACATCCGACCGCTTTCTGAAAAAATCGCGGAAAATTATCAAGATTACGATTCGTGGTTTGCTGAGGCGTTTGGAAAAGCAGGTTTTGAGACGATGTTTGTCGACCCGTACTGGAATACGTTCAACACGAAAATCGATGAGACTTATTTCTCGTTGGTATTCAATATCAATGACCTTGTTTATGCGATTAGCGAGCGTCCGAGGATCGGTGAAAATGATTCACTGGCCGGACCTGCGCTCTATCGACTTGCTGCCAAAAAGGGTTTCGCTATTCGAACATTGGATGATTACTTAGCGTTCACCGATCGCCTTTTTCAGGAGTTTTTAGACAATGGTGTTGTCTGTCTGAAGAATTCCATGGCCTACGGCCGTACCCTCGATTATGAATACGTCACGTATGAGAGAGCAAAAGGTCTATTTCTTCGAGAGGCATCGACGCTCTCTGACGCGGAGAAAAAAAATTTACAGGATTTCATGTTTCACTGGATTATCCAAAAATCGATCGAGGTCAAACTGCCCATTCAGATCCATACCGGTTATTTGGCCGGAAACGGCAACACACTCGAAAACAGTCGGCCGACGAAGCTCAACGCACTCTTCCTCCGATATCCCAAAGCCACGTTCGTCTTGTTTCATGGCGGGTATCCCTGGACTGGGGAGTACGGCGCGCTCGGTAAGATGTTCCCGAACGTGTATCTCGATCTGGTTTGGCTTCCTCAGATTTCACGGGAAGCGGCGGTTCGAGCGCTTGATGAGATGTTAGATTGCGTGCCGTACAACAAGTTTTTCTGGGGAGGAGACTGTCACTTTATCGAAGAATCGGTGGGCTCGCTCGAATTCGGGAAAGATGTCGTTGCCCATGTTTTGGCGGGGAGGATTGAAAGAGGGCTGCTGACCGAAGATGTCGCTTTTGAAATCGCAAGGAGAATCTTCCGTGAGAATGCGATTTCTGTTTTCAAATTGAATGTGGAATGATACCGGGTGATACCCTGCTTGAATCGATTTAAAAATTCGACTTTGGCAATTTTCAAATCTTAACGGATCATTAGAGCGATTTTTGAAAAATGTCTTTTCATTTAGGATTTGTAGAAATATTATTTCAATCATCATCTCTCCCTTGAGGGAGAGAAAAAGAGAGGGTGTTTTTCTCCAATCAATAAGATATTATTTCTGCAAATCCTAGAAATCCTCACCTAACCTCTCCTTTTTGCTAAGGAGAGGGATCGATTGTTCATTTTTTAAAAATCGCCCTCTCGATTGGATCAGATGATTAAAATTATCCTGTTTATCAAAGTCGAGTTAAAAATATCGGTCATTTTCGTCAGAATTCGATTGAGAGCCCTCCGACCGGAAACACTTTCCACTGCAGGATTTCGTCGACGGAGCCGTCGTCGTTGTACGTGTACTCCCAGATGTTGTTGCGGCCGTACACGTTCATGACATCAAAATACGTGATGATGTCCCACCCCTTGAACATGAATCGTCTGTCGATGCGTAAATCCAGTCGATGATAGGAAGGGTAGCGATTGGTGTTCACGGGCGATGTTTCGTTGACGGCCCAGTAATGCAGCTGTTCATAGTACATCGGCCGCGTGTACGGCCTTCCGCCCAAGTAACGCCAGCGAACGCTTATATCCATGCGATCCGCGAGCGGCAATATCCAGGCAAATATTTTATAAAAAATGTTACCCGATAAACGGCGGTACCAGTCTTTCTTGTGAAAATCGAACCGCATCCCGTTGATGAACGTGAACATGTAACGGTAGTCAAAATCCCAGTTGTAATATTCTTGAAAACGGGGATCGTACCCTTTCGAAACGGAGTACGCATAGCTGACAGTGAAATGGTAGTTGCGCGTCATTTTTTTCTGCAGGAAGAACTCAACGCCCTTCGCGAAACCGTGCCCTTCATTCGTCAGCCGGCCGTCTGAACGGTCGAACGGATCGGCGGTTGTCCACGCTACGGGGATGGGCACATTCCTGTAGTCTTTATAAAAAATCTCCAGGGTTCCCCTGATGTCCTCCCGAAACAATCTATCTAATCCGAGGATGACCTGCTGCGTCCGTTTGTAGTTAAGGTCACGATTGTCTTCATTCGATGTCAGCGCGATGTACGCCGGGGATTGAGACTGCCTGCCCACGGCAAGGTTTACGGAGGTCACTTCGTCGAGTTGGTACGAGAGACCGAAGCGGGGATCGACGGCGCCTTTTCTGATGTACCGCATGTAGTCAAGACGGATTCCGGCCGTCATCGTCAGCCTGGGAATCAGCCGGAGTTTTGTCTGACCGTAGCCTCCGAGTTTCACCGTGTTTTCTTTCCGCACGACATTCCATTCGGGATAGGCAGCGAAGAGGCCTGTTTTCTGATGGGGATCCACGGACGTGTCGTAAGTAAATATGGAATCCGCATGGAACCATTCGTTGTGATCGAATGTGACGGCTTTTACTATTCCGCCGAAATTCAACTCGAGTCCTTTCGACGGCAGCAGGATAACATCGACCTTTAACGCGCGTTCGATCTCTGTGGAGAGGTTCGTGTAGTAGGAGATTTTGTTTTCGTCGTAGACGTCATGGTTCCAGTGGTTGAGTGTTTGAGACAGGGTCAGATTGGACACGCCCAGGTCGCCCAAGAAGCTTCGCAGCGTCCCGCCGAATGCGTACTGGTGGCTCCTCGCCTTTACGTTTTCTGCTCCGCGGCTGTACCCGCCTTTGCCCTCATCTTCGATGGTGATGCGGTCGTCCCCAAAAATCCCGTTGAGGATGAGGCGGTGTTTGGGGGACAGGTCGTAGGTCGCTTTCCCCTGAAGGTTGTAGTATTTGGGGACGGCGGTCAGGCCCGTCGAGGCGATGATGAGGTCGAGAAAGCTCTTTCTCGCGCTGAGGATCCAGGCCCCTTTCCCTTTGACGATGGGGCCTTCGATCATCGCTCCGGCACCGGACATTCCGAGGTACAGATTCCCCGCAACATTCTCGCGGTTTCCATCGCGCAGGGAGATATCCAGAACGGAGGAGGCTTTGTCCCCGTACCGCACCGGGAAAGCGCCCGCGTAAAAATCCACCCGGCGGACGAAATAGGTGTTGATCATGTTGATGGGGCCGCCGCTCGTGCCCTGATATGCGAAATGGTTGGGATTGGGGATTTCGATGTTGTCCATGACGAATAGATTCTCGCCCGGCATGCCGCCACGGACGATGATTTCGTTGTCCTGATCCGAGGCCGAGACCACGGACGGCAGCGCCTGCACCGCCCGCTGCACGTCTTCCACGCTTCCCGGATCGCCGCGGACTTCTTCAAAATCCATGCTCCGATTGCTGACCACCGCATCTTTTGCCTCGTGGAAATACCCTGCGGTCACGACGACGCCTTCGGTTTCCAGAACGGTCGATTTCAGCTCGACGTTCAGGAATGTCGTGCGATTGGGATACACCACGACGTTGGGCACGACGCGCATCTCGTACCCGATCATGCGAAATCTGAGGTTATAACTTCCGGGCGGGATTCTCTCGATGAGGTAGCGGCCCTCCGCATCCGCGGCCGCGCCCATGAGCGTGCCTTCGATCATGACGTTTACGCCGAACAGAGGACTCTGGGACGCCTCGTCGATGATCTGGCCTTTGACGCGGCCGGTCGTTTTCTCAGCCGTTTGAATGCCCCCGCGTAGGAAGGCGGGACTCGAAATGAATAGACCGAATATGATGATTCGGAGGATGGATTTTTGTACGCATCGGGCGGGCTTTGATGGTTTTGAGATTGCCTGTCGATGTTTCATGTGAGGGTTCTCCGTTTTCTTTGAGGGCATGGTTTTTTCAACGAGTGATAACTTATAGAATGCGCTCGACTTTTTCAAGGAGAAACTTCTGAAAAATTGTTAATATAATGCTTGTCATACCGGACTCGATCCGGTATCTCTCTTTGTGAGATCCTGAATCAAGTTCAGGATGACATTCTTTTCAATTTCTCGTTCCCAAACTCAGTTTGGGAACGAGAAGGAAAAATTATTCACTTTTGTTGGAATGAATGAAGCGGAATTTGTTGATTTTTTTCTATTGACTTTTTCGATATTCCATTTTATACTGTTTGTGTATTCGAATGCCTCATTTCTAAAGTGGTCAATTTTAGCCTTCGGGAGAGGTGAGTAGGTAACTTTAGCGAGGGCGGTTGTGTGATCCCTGTTTTTCATTTGCAGGCCGAATATGAGGGGTGTGGTGCAT
>JBDRSZ010000427.1:0-4149 GCA_043824415.1 bacterium
ATTTTCCGCGAGTTTCGCCATACCGATAGGCGCGTCCTCTCCTTGGACGATGAAGCATCCGCAGCGGATGTCGAGGTGTCGGATGAGCGCCTGTGCGACGAGGATGAGGAATAGGTTCATCAAAACGGCGTTCGTGAGAACGGCAGCATCCTTCCAAACGCCGATGATGAGAAGGATGCCTGTGAGCGCTTCCACGTAGGGCAGCCAGACGGCCACCCAGCGGGAGAGGCCTTCCCCGACGACGAGGTAGTTTTCGACTGCCTGGGAGAATTCATACGGGTGTTGGATTTTCTGGATGGATGCGACGATGAGGAGGACTCCGAATCCCAGACGGAGAATGAGGGAAAGCCATTTTTGCCAGGATCGGATCATCGGCTGCTTCCTTGTTCGACTGGAAAAGTCTTATACAGCCATTCGGCCATTCCTCCGCGCAAGACGGAGACATGCTCGAATCCGTTTTTGACCATCTGGCGGGCGATCAACCGTACGGGTTTCGAGTTCCTCTCAAAGTCGTACAATATATATGCGCTATCTTTATCTTGATCACGGAGCAGGGATGCGTGGTCGAAGAATTCGAAAAACGGGAAGGAGAGCGCTTCGGGAACGTGGTCGATTTCGTATTCGTCGAGCGGACGGATGTCGATGAACGCGGCTTTATTCTGGAGAAAGGAAACAAACGCCGAGTCCGTTGACATATAAAACCATCCGGATTGTGAATTCGTCCATGGCAAGGAAAGGAGGAGGATCTGCCAGCGGATGCCCCTCGTGTGGAATTGATTGACCGCGATTCCAACACATAGAGCACCCAACCCCAAAATGAGGAGGCGCCGGAGTGTTCTCATCGTTCAGTCCTTCATATCGACGTACACGGGGACGCTGATTCTGGGCTTTGTCTTGCTGTCGGTTTCAATCATGAGATAGACCATCTTTCGGACGTGTTCTTTAGGGCGGCATCGGACCTGAAATTGAACCTCGTTTTCCTGCTGGATAGTGGCGGATTGCGGAGAGACGCTTACAAAATCTTCGTTGATATGGATTTTTGTGATATTTACAGGACTCCCAGAGTAGTTTCGGATGGAAAAGCATTGGGTAGTGACGGTGTCGGGGTTTACGCCGTTGCTCCTGAATTGGAGGTATCTTGGATGGATGTCCAATTCGCTGTACACATCGGCTTGAAGGATAAACTTTTCACTGTGCTGGCCGCCGCAGTCGTAATAGACTGTCAATGGTTTTCGTATGACGCCGCCCAAGGAACGCGTGTTCAGGGTATAGTTGATTTTAACGGTATCCCCGGGAGCGTGTTGTTGTTTATCAGGCTGAGCCGCCGTGCAGCCGCAGCTTGTGATGACTTGAAATACGCTGAGAGACGCGCTGTCTTTATTGATGAATTGAATGTTTCCCTTGACGACTTGTCCTTCCTGAACGCGGCCGAGATCGATGAGCCTGGGAGTCAGCCATTCGATTTGCTGGGCCTGCGAAGAGGTCCATGCGAAGAGCATGAGTCCGAATAGAGGTATCGCTCGTTTCATCTTGCTCCCTTGATGAGGGTTATTACCGCGATGTCCATCCTGCAACGCGGTAGTTGAACTCGTACGCCAGTGCGCCGCTCCAGTCGGATTCGTAGACGCCCTTGTACCGCGTGCCGTTCACGGGGCCGACGGGTTTCCCGTACGTGTAGAACCAGTTCACGATGGGACTTCCCGTGAAACCGAGGCCGATCCAGTACTTGCCCGGCGAAAGGACGGGCGACTCTTTTGTGAATTCGAAATCGACCCAGTCGTATCCCGGTTTTGCCGAGAGTTCATCCAGCATTTTCCAATCGCTCGCAGCCAGGACGTTTCCCGGTTTTCCTCCCTCGTCTTTCATCAAGTCGATCCAGAGCTGGCCGCTTCCGCCGAATTTGTGGAGGGCGAGTCCGACCTTGACGAGCTTCACCGGCTTTTTCAGGACGACGATCTGGGCGTATTGTGTCAGTTTTGTCGTGACGTATTCAGCGGTTTCCACCATGAAGTTTTTCCGCATTTCGTATTCGTCCTCGGCCCCTTTCTTTGCCGGGCCGCGCGCAAAGACGAAGTCCACGCCCACGGGAAAATCGAGGTTGCCGAAGAGGAAGGGTTTGTCGTATTTGAGCTGTTTGAGCTTGTCATCGGATATTTCAACCGGAGGCGGGGGAGGAGGAGAGGCTTCTTTTTTAAAGGCGGCCCGCACGTCCGGGCAGAGGAGCATTTTCTGAGGGCCGTAGTTCTGCCTGGCGATGCTCAGTTGGACGTTGTCGACGGGGAATTCGGCCTCGATGATTTCCTGGAAACTGGGCCTGCCCTTCACGCCCTTGGCCTGCTGCCAGCGGACCATTCCGTCGTTTACGGTTTCTTCGTTGTCCACGCCGACTTCGATGCGGACGAATCGGTTGGAGACGAAGAGTACGCTCTGCTGGGGATCGAACGGAATCCAGCCGAGGTCCGTGAAAAACACTTCGATCCACGAGTGGCGGCCTTGGCCCATCTTGAAGGTGAAGTCCCCTTCGTTCGTCCTTACGGTGTACGGCTGTTTCAGTGTGACGCCGTTGATGATCCGAACGGGGATGCCGACAGCCCGCAAGAGCGCAGCCGTGAGATGGGAATAATTCTGACAGTTGCCTTTTCCGTTCTCGAAGGCGTAGAGCGCGTCGTACTGCTCTGGGGGTGTGACGTATCGCATGTGGTCAACGACCCACGTCAAAATGCGTTGGACGGCGTCGAATTCAGTCTTCACTCCCCGGACCAATTCTTTTGCCTTTTCTTGGATGCGAGGATCGTTTCGCTGCACTTGGTCCGTAGCCGAAAGATACTCTTTTACATCGTTCGGAAGATTGGTGAGGGGAAAGCCTGCGGAAGATTCGAGGGTTTTCAAAATCGTCTGATTATAGGCGATGAAGGTCATGGACACGTCCACGGACTGGTTGGGATTTTTCCATTCCGCCAAGACGATACGGTTTCCTCTCTTGTCTCTCTCGTCCTGTTTTTTAGAGGGTTCGGGCGTAAGGTTGAGGGCGAAATTTTCAATTCTCTGGTTGTACGTGGGGGATTGAAAGGATTCGGGGACGACGAAACTCATCTTCAGTGTTTTTGTATCTCCCGCCGGCTCGACTCTCTGTATCAACTGATATTGGATCTTGGACTCCTGGCCTCCGTTGATGAGATAGTTTTCACCGGATATGAGTCCTATCAAACCGAGGAGACACATCGATACGATCAGCCGTCTCATGACTCCCTCCATAAGCATCGTGCATTCATCCGCTTGTCACTCATGGAATATACCCAAAAGGTCTTATGAATTCAAGGAATTTTTCACGAATGACGATGTGCGGTATTTTCTCTCAGCATGAAGCGCAGTCCGACAAGGATGAGTCCCATGCTGGAAATCATTACGAAGGTGACGGACTGGCGAAAGAACAGGAAGGCGAGGAAGGATACGAGGATGGGGACGAGGCTGTAGACAAAACTGGAGGTTCGCGTCGGGCCGATCTCGCGTATGCTCAGATTGTATAGTAGATATCCCAATCCTGAAGAACATATTCCTATATAAAGAACAGCAACTACGGAAGAGGCCGATACGTGCCGGATATGATCAACGAGATTCTCGGTGAGGGCCAGGGAAAAAAGGAGAATGACACCGAATAAGGTCGCATAGAATGTAATGGCGAAGCCCGAATATTTTGTGATGAGTCTTTTTACGATCAACGTATAGATGACCCAGCTCAACGTGGCCAGGAGCATGATGGCATCCCCGATATTCACGTTCATGGTGAGGAGATTGGTCACACTCCCCCGTGCGAGCAGGATCACCACGCCCACAAAAGCCAGGAATACACCGGCGTAATTCTTGCCTTGCAGCCGTTCCCCGATGAAAAGAGCAGCGGCGATTGCCGTGAGGATCGGGCTCGCGGCATTGATGATGGCTGTGTTGGCCACTTCTGTAAACAGAAGGCTGAGTAGAAAAAAGTAGTGGTATCCGACGATGCCCGACAGACCCAGGAGGAATAGTAAGAAAACGTCCTTCCTTTGGACTTTCAGAGAAGATTGTTTTGAGCGGAACAGGAAGCAGCACAGGAAGAGAAGTGCGACGGCATATCTCAGGAAGGACGTTGTCAACGGGCCGAGGTCTGCTGTC
>JBDRSZ010000428.1:0-2874 GCA_043824415.1 bacterium
GAAATCGCTGTATTTCGTCTCGAACATGCAGAAACCGTCGTGATGTTTTGCCGTGAAGACCACGTACTCCATCCCCGCAAGTTTGGCCAGTCGTGCCCATTCGGCCGCATCAAAATGGATCGGATTAAAGGTCTCGGCCAGAGCATAATATTTTTCGATATAATCCCCACTGGCATTGTACAAAGGCCAACTAATCTCGGAACCGATTTGAGAATTCGGCCCCCAGTGAATAAAAAGACCGAGTCCAGCGTTTCTGAAAATTTCAGTCTTTTCAGGATCGTTCGACAGCCTTACTTGATCTTCAGGAATGAGCTGGATCGACGATTGAGATTGATTCGCATCGCAGAAAAAAAGGAAGTTTGTGGCCATGATAAAAACGACGAACAGAATTTTATCGATTTTCACTTGAGGACCTCCTTTTCAACTAATGTATGAATGATTCGGTTATTGTAAAAGTTTTCTTTTTCTGTCCCATCGCTTTCGGAACCGGACCGAATCCAATCCCAGATAATTGCCTTTCGATAACGGATTCCTGCCGATGCACTCAAATCTCAGTGTGTGCTTGCCGGGCGTGAAATGAAAACTTCCTAAATAGTGGTCATTGACCTCGAGCGTTTTAGAATAGAGATCATAATCCTCGATCTTCTGTCCTGCCATGTAATCATCGGGCTGACGAATATTTTTCCCGTCGAGAAATATTCTGTAGACGCCATAATTTTCTGCATAAGACATACGCAGCATCAACCCTCGATATTCTTCTGTCTCGATTTTGAAATCGACTTCAAGCACGGGCTGATCCGACGCCGGCCTGAAAAAGAGCTGTCCTTCTCCTGTCCAATCGTATCCTTTCTGGAGTTCAAGGAGACCGGATGAATGCTTTGCAGTCGGTAGCATGGTCTTGCCTTCGATGATGATGTCGATGTTGGGGAGGATGCGATCGGACAGCGGAGGCAGTTTCGTGAACCGATGGGGTTGACCGATCTGATACCAGAATGCGACCGTGGCGATGTCGTCCTCTCGCTCCACATGAGGCTCGATGTTGCCGCTTTCTGTCTCGTCGCCGGTGATCCAGCCGGTATGCTCGATCTCGAAACGCAGCAGTTTCCGAAACCGGATGGGATCGGCGATGTGCCAGCGGTACAAGCTGTATTCAGTGCCCAGGTCTCCGAAGTCCGAACTCATGTACGTGCATCCGTAGTAAGGAAACAGCGTTTCATTTAATCCCCAGGCCATAAGGAAGTAATCTTCAGTGCCGGTTCCCTGGATGGAAGGTTTTGAGTCGCCGTCAATATAGATGCGAGCGTCGCCTTCACCAAACCAAAACGGGCTCCTGGAACGCGCGGACATCACGGTTCCAACATAATGGCCTTCTCCTTGAATATCAGCGATAAGATAATCCTTACCCAATTTCTCTGGAAACGCCTGATTATATTGTGCACAAAAATAAGCAGTATTGGGTGCGAGTGATTCATACTCAGTGTAATCAATATGATAATAAAAACTGCGGACATTCTTGGCGCCTTCATTCGTGACGGTAATCAATCCGCGTTTGAGGAACGGCATGGGCCAGAAGCAGTTGTAGCCGTCACCGCCCTCGACCTGGACCGGAATGGATTTCAGCTCCAGGCGGCGGCCGAATCCGGCACCGAAGAAATCACAGAGGGGCGCTTCAACAGCCGGTTCTTTTGCATCGTCCCAGTACATCCGCAGGACGATTTCGTTGGGAGCGGCGGAGCCGTTGGCTTCCAGCCAGTTGGGCCGCGCCTCGCTGAAGGTCAACCAGATGTGCTGAACGGCTGCCGGTCCTTTGATATCCGCCATTACCAGGGTTTCACCTGGCGTAATGTATGTACGCCTGTCAGCATTTCCATGATAACTTGGATCAGTAGATGTGATCGCTCGAGTACGCCCGGGTTGAGTTTTCATTAGAAAATCGAGATTTTGGGCAGATGCGAATGGTATTACAGTCAGCGATACAAAACAGACCAGAAGATAAAAAGTGGCGTTCTTCATCCTTTTTTTCTGCATGGGAGAATCTCCTTATTTTGTTTATCTATACTGAATTATTCACCACGGACAAACACGGAACAGCACAGAAAAGAAAAAAATAACATTAAATTGATAAGAATGAACGAGAAATCATTTGATAGACAATAATCGATCAATTCATTTATTATGTGAAGATTCCGTGTTCATCCGTGGTTTGTGAATTCATCAGGCTCGTTGTCATCCTTTATGAAGTGATTCGATATCGCGGATTATTTGATGTTTGATATTTTCGGGCAAGCGCGTCAGGCCGATGTTGTCGCCCCAGCCATTGGTAACGCTTACTCCTGCCCCAACTTTACGGGCGAGATCCAGTTGTAAAGGCCATAACGACTTAAAAAGCCATGCGCAAGGTTGCCATGCTTTGTCTCCTAGCGCAGCTAAGTATCGCACCGGTTCCTGGCGATATTGGGGATTGCCGAGCAGTCGGTCATAGCAGTGATCGCCGGCTTCGCCGTCGCCCCAGAGGCAAAAATTACCCATTGAACAGTCACTGGAAAAAAGGGCTTTATCTGGTCCAAAGGAATGAACCACTTCACGGAGTTTCCGCATCAATTCGATACCACCCGGAGAGAGCGGGCCGCGGCGATCCGGATGAAAATCGAAACCCAAGGCGGTGAACGTCTCATCCAATACAATGCCGTCAGGATTAAACAATTCCATTATCCATTGGGCCTGCTGGATGAGATGTTCTCGCCATTCAGACGAAGCCACAGACATCTTCCAACTCTGTTTGATCACATCCGGTCCTGTCCAGCCAAAGAGGGTCGGATTGCCCTCGGCGTCCACTTGGACGGAATCCTTCATCTTTTTGAAGAGAGGCGATCC
>JBDRSZ010000429.1:0-5533 GCA_043824415.1 bacterium
GGGTACAGGAGCCAGTTGGAAATGGGTTTCTCTTTTGATGGGTTCTTTGAGGTCTATGGTCATCGATTGGAGTTGATACCCGATCATGGAAGCGACGAGCTCGTAATGGCCGGAGGGAACATTCTCAATGGTGTAATTCCCTTCTTTATCCGTGGCGCAGCCGAGTGTTGTGTTCGACAGGAAGACGTTGGCGAAGTAGAGGGGCTGTCCGGTTGAGGCGTCCGTGATGCGGCCGGTGAGTTTCGTTTGAGGGATTGTCTGAGCATGAGAAGGGATTGGATGGATTGTGCTCATCCACAGAATGATGATGACAATGAAACGCACATGTTTATCTCTCATCTCTCACCTCCGAGAATTTTTCCTTCTTACTGCGACTTCGTCACGACAAACGGTTCCTTGAATATGGCCAGCTTGTTCGAATGCTGATCCTCGATTCTCAAGGCGGCGATGTAGCGGCCGGGCTGGACGGAGAGGTCGATGGTTTCGTTCATGTCGGCATACGGGATTGTCTTCATTGTTTCGTGGCGGAGGACTTCGCGCATGTCTTCATCGAAGACGACGATCCGTTCTAAGTATTCGATGACGTTTGTGTCGTTTTTCTTCGCGGGCTTGAATTCTTTTTTGGGTGCGGAGTAACGGATGTGCACGTTCGCCTCGGCAGAGCGGGTATTCGTCTCGACGGAGCATTCCGCTTTCTTGAGAGGCTTCATCTTGTAATCGTGCTCGTACCGGAATTCCTGTTTGAAGATGAAATTGGCATTCACGTATTCGTTGGAGAGTGTTTTACTCGTCATCTCGCCAGGACGGATGGCGTCTGCGTAGATGTTCGTCTTGTACTTGTCGATGATAAAATCCACGCCGTACCCATAGTAAATCCATTCATCCTGCTTGTTGTCGACGGGGGATATGGCGTCGGGTTCGCCGTACTTGATGTAGATCTCTCCGCGGGCGTCCCAGGGAGCCCGCAGCCATCCCTCGCGCCGGTGCTGGTCCTTCAGGTACCGGAAATGGCGATAGTTCCACAATTCCGAAAAATGGGCCCGGGCGTACTTGATGCGCTCCTCGAATTCGATGAGACCTTCGTTCGTTTCCGTCGTGGGCGTGGGATCGCGCTGCTTCCAGTATTTTCTGAGCCACTCGGAACGGTCGTATCCCTTGAGAGACACATACTCGGTGAAGGCGTCCGTCGGGAGAATTTGCCACATGCCGAAGTCGAACAGCTCTTCGTGGGTCCAGTCTTCCTTCCCCTTCAACATGTCTGTGTACTGCCTGTGCCTCCGGGTGAAGTGGAAAAACGGCGTCTTCGTCGCTTCGGATTTCGTCGTTTCTCCTGTTTTCTTTTCCCCCTCGACGTCGATCTTCAATTGTCTGGACGTGTCGCGTTCCCCGGCGAATTTAGGCGCTTCCGTCTTGCCGGACTGTATTTTCTGGATGAGGGATTTGGCTATGGGTCCCAAATCTTCGTGCGTCTTCATCGCGTCGAGGAAGGGAAGGGCGCGGCTGTCGCCCAGTCTTCCGAGCGCAAGGGCTGCCTGCTGGCATACTGCGGGTTCTTCGTGTTCCAACTGTTGAACGATGAAGTCCATGAACTGATTCTTGCCCTGCCGCGTCAATTTCTCGGCCAGACTGATTTGATGGACGATGGCGTCGTCCACCCACGGACTGTTGGCGAAGTCGTTCACGAAATTGTCGAATGCGATGAAGGCTTCGACTTCGCTGCCCGACTTATTTTCCATGCAGTATCCGATCCAGAAACTCGCGTCGTCCGTGTACTGACTGTCGGCGTGTTCATCGATGATCTGCTGGAAGAGGTCGATGGCTTCATTCCATGCCTGGGCGAAGCATTTTTTTCGGGCTTCCTGATAGAGTTTCGTATCCGAAGCTTTTTCTTCCTGGGCACGGCCCGTCCCGAATGCGCTCATCAGAGCGATGACTATAATCAGATGATTCCGTTTCGATTTCATGGGGTGGTCCTCCGTCTGGATTATCCTTATGTTAATATGACTATGCTATATCATCGCCTTCTGGGAAAATGTCGATACTGAAAAACCACTGAGTCAGTCAGCCGTCTCGATCATTTCTCGCAACAGTCTCGTATCGTACAGCAGCGTCGTACTCTGGATCGTTTGTTTGATCCTTCCGGATACGTCGACGATTCTGTCGTCGCCGGTGTTTGCAATTTCGAGCAGGAGGATTTCCAGCCGATTCAGGAACTTCGCTAAAGGCTCGCTCTTCAGCTGAGTTTCCTTCACTTCCATGAAGGACGTTTTTGTGAGGAGTTTCCGAGCGATTTCTCGGTTGAACCGGAGGTCGGATGTGTTCAATTCCTCGGCGGACGGGATGTTGACGACGGCCAAAAGCCAGATCTCGGATTCTGTCAGGAAATCGGTCATGAGCTTAACGTCGGAGGGCGTGACGGGCAGGAGCATGAAGGCGGGGTGTTCGGGTTTGGGAGCGGGATGGAAGACGATTCTTCCGATGAGAATTCCGACTAAAAGTATGGCTGCCGTTTTAGCGATGCGGACGCTCAGGGGACGGGCGTAGAAAAGGGCGTTGACTGCGAGTCTCAGGCGTCTCTTCATCCGGGCCGCTCGGGTCTCCGGCAGGAATTTTCTCATGAGCTTCCGCCGGTAGGATTTGATGAACGCTTCCGAGGGTCGTGGACGCTGCCTTTCCATCAAATCCGAATGGATTTCTTTGAGTTCCTGGAATTTGATACGGCATGTCTCGCAGGACGCAAGATGGTCTTTTATTCGATTTTCCTCATCGGTCGAGGACATTTCGTGAATCAGGCGGATGATGTCTTTTTCGTGTCTGCATGTCGTCATAGCGGTTCACCCAATTGTTTTTTCAAGCTGGACATCGCGCGGAAGATGTGGTTGCGGACGGTGCTTTGGGAGCATTCCATGATGTCCGCGATTTCCCGGGTTGTTTTCTGATGGAAATACTTCAAGGCCGTTGCCGTTCTTTGATTCATGGACAATCTGTCGAGAGCGGCTTCGAGCTGGTCTCTGATCTCCGCGGCTTCCACTGGACCCGATGCCGATTCGGATGGAACGTCATTGTGCGGCCAGGACTGCATGTGTGTATCTCTGAGTGTTCTAACACTTCTTTGACGCTTGCGATGAAAATCCGTGCCGAGGTTGACGGTGATCCGATAGAGCCAGGTCGAAAATTTGGAGCGTTCCTCGAACCAGCGTATTTTTTCGAACGCCCGGATGAATGCGTCCTGCGCTATGTCTTTTGCATCCTCATAATTCCCGACGAGATCGTATGCCAAGAACAGGATTTTCTGATGATACATGATGACGAGTTCCCCAAACGCGTACCGATCCCCGGATTTGATTTTTTGTATGAGTCGGCTCTCTCGCGATGTCATCTTTTTTGTTCGCCTATGCGCTCTGCGAAACTTCTGTGTATTGGACGACGATGATTGTTGATTCGTCTACACGATTCTCAGTCATTTATACGATACAATCATTAATATAAGGAACTTGACTTTGGCAAATTTCTGAATTCTGTGTAGGGGAGGGTGTCATACCCGCCATGCCTGCCATGCCCGAGGCAGGCGGGCGGCAGGCAGGAAATTTTTCATCGGGTATCCAGGGGGGATGATAGATTATTGAACCTCCCCACAGCCTGGATTCCCGCTTAAAAACGCGGGAATGACATCTCTTGATTCGTTTATGAATCGTCACTGAATTCTTCCCATTTTCTATCATTTCTGATTAAAACATAAAATTTGCCAAAGTTCAGTAAGGAAGATTGAAGGACGAAAAAATTTGGGATTGTAAAGTATCCCCTTGAGGCTTGATTTAATTGCTCGTTCCAAAACTCCAGTTTTGGAACGAATCCGAAAGGCACCCCCTGTGGTCAGCCTTAAGGATTACGGATGTGTAACTATTTTTACTTCAACTCAAAATCCGCCGATGCGGATGCGTCGTTCCCGCTCACTCGGTCTTTGATTTTGAGGATGAGTTCGTACTCTCCCTTCTTCAGCTTGCTCATGTCGAAACTGATGTAGTCTGTAACGGTGCGTTCTGTTCCTTTCACGGTATTCTCCACGGAGACTTTATAGCCTTTCTGCCCGCCGAACAGTCCCGTGATCCGGTCGAAGAGGTTTTGCTTTTCCTTTTTCTCCTGGAGCACGAACGTGAGTGTGTATTCCGTGTTTCCCTGCGGATCGTACGTCAGGTTGTAGATTTCAAAATAAGCGAATAGCGGCTCGTCGTTCT
Organism: bacterium; assembly: GCA_043824415.1. GTDB lineage: Bacteria > Zhuqueibacterota > QNDG01 > QNDG01 > DSAB01 > JBDRSZ01. The sequence goes on from JBDRSZ010000429.1 coordinate 4,236, forward strand.
TGAATCGTTTCGTCGGGTTGGGAATAATTTTTAGATTTTCACGATGACGGGATTCGGATACTGTTTTGGGCGACACGTCGAAGGCCAGCTTCAGGCTGCTGCAGGAGAGACGGCCTCTGGGAGTGGGGGGGACCGGGTATTTGAAACGCCAGCCGTTGAGCTTGTGCCCGTCGGTGACGCGGGCGTGGATGGCGATGTTGTACTGATGGGGAATGAGCGGGATTTCGAACTCGTCGATGAACAGGTATTTCCAGATGTGCGGATCGGTCGTGTCTTTGACTGTGAATTCTCTCAGGTCTCTGCACAGCTCCACCATGTTGGAGTCGAACACGGCGATGCCCGTTTCGAGACGGACGCTGTCGGTTCTTGTGCGGTTTTCCAGCAGTTCGGAGAGGGGAACGGCGTACGCGAATTGGACGCATTCTTCTTCAGCAGACTCGCGGAACCTGGCATCGATGTGTGACATCTCCAAAGGTTCGGTCTTCTCGGGCCAGGAATGGCGGTCGTGGCGGAAACCTTGTTCCACCATCTTCACGTCTTCATCCACTATTTCGAGTTCCATGGTTTGTCTCATAAATGGATCAGGATTTTGATACCATGTTTCGAATTTACCATCCCAACCCATCATCCATTCAACGATTGATGAGTCAAGCAGACAAGGCGTCAATGTCCAGTATCCTGGAGGAGCAATGATCGTTATATCATCAGGAACACAAAAATGAAATATTAATTTCGGCATATCGTATGTGGCCTTATAGTACCAGTTTATATTTCTTGGCAGACGTTCTCCCACTCCTGATGCCTGCTCATCCGGTGGTCCGTAACGGATGTAGATGAGGCCCCGATCATCGTATTTTTTATTTTGATCATACCAAGGAGGGAAACTGAAACGGTTTAAATAATCGGCTTTGGCCATAAAACGTCTGTAGCGGTCGTATATGTAATGTTTTTCTGCGTAAAGAATGCGTCTGTAATGCTCGATGAGCCGCTCGTTAGTCTGCGCAGAGGGCAAAGGATTCCGTTCGAGCCAGAATAGATGAATCGCTCCCGGAATCGCATGGATGGGAAGCGTTTGGGTGAGGAGGACATACTCTCTCTCGTTCACGATGGGCATGAAGTCTTCGATCAGCAGATCGGCTTCGAGGACGCTCGATATTCCATATACAGCCTGCCAGTACGCCTCTTCGGCTTTTTCTGGCTGGTCTGTCTGCACATAGTATCGGACTAAAGAGAGCAAGATGCGCGTCAATGGTAGGTCTTCCGGATCGGTGAGGAGTGTTTGAAACACCGAATCCGCC
>JBDRSZ010000430.1:0-7340 GCA_043824415.1 bacterium
CCGGGAGAGGAGCTGATAGAGGACCGTCGGCTGTTCAGCCACGTCGATCCACGCCTGTTCCGGCGGTCGGATGAACTGGAGCCGCTCGAAGGGCCTGACGACGGAACCGGCGATGACGAACCGGTCGGTCCGTTTGCAGAATGCATCGACCGTTTCTTTGTCGAGGCTGAGAACCTCTTCGGGCAGTTTGAAGTCCTTCAAATCCTCCCATTTTTGGATGAGGGGCTTGTGTACGATTCCGATGACTCCGCCGTGCACGTTATCGAAAGTGCAGCCCCATTCATCGACATAAGTCCCGATCTTGTACCGGTCGCCCTGGATTCGGAGTGGTTTTTTATAAACTGTGGGCGCCGCGACAATGTCGTCGGGGAATCGGTTCTGCAGCTTCCGAACATGTTGGGGAAAGTGGTCCTCGGCCCAGGGCAGGAGCCAGAGCTGGCGGGGAATCCTTTCTGGCGTTTCGAACATAAGCGTTTTTCGGACGAGTTCTCGCGGGTTCATGGGTTCGGTTTTCCTCGTGGATTGGATACGCCGGGATAATAACGATAGTTTTTGAGGGTGACGGTTTTCCCCGAGTGGGCCCATCGAACGCCCGCTTCGCTGGGGAGGGAACTTTTCTGATAGGATTCTAGCAAAGCTTCTGCCAGTCCTGCGATCCATCGGATTCCGTTCTTTTCATCGGATCGGAACATCGGCTTAGGAAAGGGAACAATTTGTTCCGCCGATTCCTGGATGCCGTTCACGCACAGCGTGTGCGGGCGGGCGGCTTCGGGACCGCAGAGGATGGGACTTGGATTGGTTACGGCGGTGACTGCATCGAACAGTTTCTGAAAGTGGGGGGTCGCCTGTGGAGAGCCGTAACACTTCTCGCGACCGTTTTGATATTTCGCAACGATATCGTCCCCATGTTCTCCGTACACGACCGTTGCCTTTTCAAATTCGAATGAAAAGTAGAGTCCGACTTTTTCAGGAATGGCATGAGAAGCATAGAACAGGAGCTCGGTGTTTTGTTCCGTGATGATGCGGCATGCGACGGTATCGTAATTCTGAATGGGATAGGCCCTGTAACACTCTGCCGTGATCTCAACGGGCTCCGCAGCCCTGTCGATCCGACTGCCCAGGAGGTAGAGCATGTTGTGGAGGTCGTGCGCCATGGCGTTGTTGGCAGGACTGTCGAGGATCCAGTTTCCTGCATTATCTTTCACTCTGCCGGCCCAATCGTTCCTGCGATAATACTCCCAGCCTCTGGGCCACAAGTACAGCGTCTTCAATCGAATCGGCTTGCCGAATCGATCCATCATGATGTCTTTTTTCAATGACTGTATTGCGGAAGCGTAGGAGAGCTGAAATCCGATCCTGGCCCAGCGGTCGGAGGCGTTCCTCGTTTTGATCAGCCTGTCGACTTCTTGGACTGTTGCCGCTACAGGTTTCTCGCAGAGAACGTGACTTCCTTCCCGGAGCGCCCTGCAGCTCTGGGGGACGTGGTGCTGGATAGGGGAGACGATGACGGCTAAGTCGGCTGTGCGGTTTTCGTCGTAGAAGGCCTCCATCGAAGGATAGACGGGAATGCTTCGTTCATTTATATCCGCGTAACAATCGGACTGCTCAGGGGAGGGATCGATGGTTGCTATCAGGTCGATGGCTCCAGTGGGGAATTGCTCCATCAGTGCTTTGTAGTAATGGTAACCATAGCCGCCGATGGCGGACAGGACAACGGTCACGGATTTTTCAGCAAGCCCGTTCATTCGTTCTTCCAGTCCGGGTTGGGCAACGGCATTTGCGCACCGACTTCCTTCCTCCAGTCGTGGAGCATTTTCCGCAGCTCGTCCGCTTTTTCGGGCACGGATGCGGCCAGGTTGTTCTTTTCTCCGATGTTTTCTTTAAGGTTGTACAATTCAACACTGTTGTCCTCGAACCATTCGATGAGCTTGTAATCGCCCGCGCGGATGGCTCCCGCCGGTTTGTGGCCCGATCCGTGGTAGTGTGGATAATGCCAGAAGATGGCCTGACGGTCGAGCGGTTCTTTCTGTATGAGGATGGGGAAGAGGCTCAGTCCGTCGGCATGCTGCTTCGGTCTCAAGGGAAGCCCCGCCATCTCCAAGATGGTCGGGTAGAAATCGGTGCTGGTCACTGGCTCGCTGGATTGGCTTCCGGGTTCGACGATGTCGGGCCACTTGACGATCATGGGCTCGCGGATGCCCCCCTCGTACAGCCAGCCCTTGCCTGCGCGGAGCGGGACGACGGATGTGGGTGCGTTACGTCGCCTTGGCAGAGTCGACAGCCCACCGTTGTCGGACATGAAGAAGATGATGGTGTTTTCCGAGAGTCCGAGCGTATCGATTTTCTTCAGGATTCGTCCGACACTTTCGTCCACGCTCTGCACCATGCCCGCGTAGGCCGGGTCGTCCTGGAATTGCTTGGATTCGCTCTCATGCTCCGGGATGTAGTCGGGACCTGCGGGTGCCGGCATTTTCTGGAGTTTTTTCCGGTATTGATCTTCCAGCTCCTGCTTGGATTGGATGGGCGTGTGGACGGCGTAGTGGGAGAGATAGAGCAGGAAGGGCTTATCCTTGTTTGACTCGATGAATCGGATGGATTCGTCGGTGAGTCTGTCCGTAAGGTATTCGCCTTCTTCTCCTCCTTCCAGATCCGGGACGTCCCAGCGCTTCCGTTCGTTTTTGTAGGGATAGAAGTAGGAGGCGGGCTGTCCGGCCCAATGGCCTCCTTTGTTGACGTCGAATCCCTGTTCTTGCGGATGGTACCCGACGTCGCCCAGATGCCATTTTCCGAAGAAACCCGCGGCGTAGCCGGCCTCTTTCAGCGCTTCGGCGATGGTAATCTCTTCGAGAGGAAGCTGGTGGAGGTCTGCCGGTCCTACAAGTCTGCGGTTTTTTGGGTCGTCTCCGGGGATCCAATCGGTGATGTTCAACCGGGCCGGATACTTGCCCGTCATGATGCTGGCCCGTGTGGGGGAGCAGACGGGGCAGGCTGCGTAGGCGTCGGTGAAGCGCATGCCTTCGGAGGCCAGTTCGTCAATGTTTGGTGTTTCGTAGAATCGGCTTCCGTAGCAGCCAAGGTCGGTCCAGCCCAAGTCGTCGATGAGGAAAAAGACGAAATTGGGCCTTTTATGTTTCGAAGTGCATGAGAAGGGAGACAGGCCGGGCAGCGTCAGGGCTGCTGTTCCTAGACTGAGGGATTTGATGAAAGAACGTCGATCTTGTATTTTTTTCATGATAGCACTTTCTTATAGGCTACATGTGCCACGCACCTTCAAGGTGCGTGGCACGTTGATCTCATCTCCCGCAACACAGCTTAAATTTTTTTCCGCTGCCGCAGGGGCAGGGATCGTTTCGTTGGATTTTATTGTAGGTATCGCTTTCGATGATCGTTTGTCGATTTTTCCAACGCTCTGCCAAATCGCGGTATTTAGAATCGGCGTGCTCGAAAAACATTTGATAAGCTTCACATAAATGGTTTTTAAAGATCCCCTGAGAAGTGAATAATCTGTCTTTTGTGCATCCTCCCCAGCAGCGGGGAAGCCACCGGCATGCCTGGCATTCGTCAGGTCGTTTTCCTTTTTGTTTGCCGAAGGTGTTCTGCCGAGTTGAGTTCAGCATGTCCGGGAGTCTGTCTTCCATGATGTTGCCCAGCTTCCACTTCGGTTCCACGAAAAAGTCGCAGGCATATACATCACCGTTGTGCTCGACGACCATGTAGATGCCGCATTCCTGCGTGAGCGTGCACATGGGCGGGGGCATCCCGACGTAGGTGTAGAACACAGACTCGAAATACCGGAGGGATGTCGTGGGCTTGTCGTCTTTAAAATCATCCATCCACAGATCGAATAAGGTGACGAGGAAGCGTCCGAATGCATTCGCGGGCACGGAGAAGGAGGTCAGCACAGTCGGATCATCGGGCTCGGTTTCGACGCAGGGGATGAACTGCATGTAATTCAGTCCGAGTGATTTGTGGAATGCGTAGATTTCCTCCGGGAACCGGACGGAGTAGTCGTTAACGACGCTCAGGGCGTTGACTTCGACCCCGGCGTCGAGGAGGAGCTTTGCTCTGTCCGTCACTTTTTTCCACGATTTTTTCCTGTTTCGTAATCGACGGTAGCGGTCATGAATGTGCTCCGGTCCGTCGAGGGACAGGCCGATGAGAAAACGGTATTCTTTGAAGAAGTCGGCCCATTTTCTGTCTATGAGAATCCCGTTGGTCTGGAGACCGTTGCCCACGGTCTGATTCCTTCCGAACCGTTTCTGGAATTCGACGGCTTTTTTAAAGAAGTCCAATCCCATGAGCGTAGGCTCTCCACCCTGCCATCCAAAGGAAATCTCCGAGCCGCTGAAGGTCATGACCTGGCGGACCATCTCTTCGAGAACCTCGTTCGTCATTCGATGTGTTTTTGACGACTTGAACAACTCGGCTTTCTGCAGATAAAAACAGTAGGTGCATGCCATGTTGCAATCTGGGCCTACCGGTTTGACCAACACAGAATTTAAGGATTTTAAAGTGCGCAACATTGAACATCCGATGGTTGTCGTACGGGATCAGTCTTTGGACGAACTCTTGCAGTAATTCACTTCCATCGCATCCAGGCGTTTGGAATGCGCGCCGAGGCGGGTTCGGAAGTCGTCCCAGTCGCGGACCTCTTTCGGCGACCAGACGACCTCGGCCAAAGCGCACATTCGCGGTATGCTCATATACTCCGCGGATTCGGGCGTCTGGATATATTCTGTCCACACGTTTCCCTGCGCGCCGAGGATGTATTTCTGCTCCTCTGGACTCAACTCCTCAGGTGTGGGTTCGAATGCGTATACTTTTTTAAGGGTGAGGTGTCCCCCGATTGCCAGCGGTTCTGTTTCAGGATTTGCCTGGTAATAGTCGAAGTAGCAATGGGACGTGGGCGTCATGATGACGTCATGGCCCTGTTTCGCTGCTTCGATGCCGCCCTCAGTGCCGCGCCACGACATGACTGTGGCCTCGGGGGCGAGTCCGCCTTCGAGAATTTCGTCCCAGCCGATCAGCCTCCTCCCTTTGGAGATGAGGAATTTTTCGATGCGCCGGATGAAGTAGCTCTGGAGTTCATGCTCGTCTTTCAGTCCCTCTTCCCGAATCCGGGCCTGGCATTTTGGGCACTTTTTCCATCGATCCTTGGGGCATTCGTCTCCGCCGATGTGAATGTACGTGCTGGGGAACAGGTCGATGAGTTCCGTTAAAACGTCTTCGAGGAATTCGAATACCCGATCATTCCCCGCGCAGTAGACGTCTTTGTAAACTCCCCACAGCGTGCCCACTTCGAACGGTCCGCCCGTGCAGGAGAGTTCGGGGTAAGCCGCCAGAGCGGCCTGAGAATGCCCAGGCATTTCGATCTCGGGGATGATGGTGATGTAACGATTCTGGGCGTATGCGACGATTTCTTTGACGTCTTCCTGCGTGTAGTACCCGCCGTACCGCTTGCCGTCGAATCTGTGGGGCCGATCGCTGGCGTGTCCGATCAACGATTCTTTACGGTAGCTGCCCACTTGAGTCAGCTTTGGATACTTTTTGATTTCGATGCGCCATCCCTGATCTTCCGTGAGGTGCCAGTGGAACGTGTTGAATTTGTGGAGCGCCAGCAGATCGATGTATCTCTTGATAAACGATTTGGGGAAGAAATGGCGGCCCACATCCAGATGCATGCCGCGGTAAGGATAGCGGGGCACATCGCGGATTTCAGAGCAGGGGAGGATCCAGCGGATGTTTTTTTCGACGCGGGATTCCGATTCGATCTCGGCTGGAAGCAGCTGGAAGAGCGTCTGGATGCCGTAGAACAGGCCGGCCGGTGCTTCGGCTTCGAGGGTCATCCTGCCACGGTCGATTTTCAGCGTGTATCCTTCTTTTCCAAGCGCTTTATTTTGATCTGTTAAGTGCAACGTCAGAGCGCCCTTGGTTTTGTTGTCGGCTTTGATAGTGTGTATGGGTATAGGGATGCCCGCCGCCTTGTTCAGTTTTTCCGTGAAATATTCGCAGATCGTTTGTATTTCGTCGTTTTCTTGGTCGACCACGATGCGGAAGTCGGACGTGATTTCAAATTCTCCTCGCTTTTCCTGGACGAAGGCGGGTTTCGGGATGACATGAATCCGAGATGCCGCAACATCGCCAGAAAGTTTTGACTCTCGAGAACAACCGATGATAAATAGAGTCGCTCCGAAAGAGAATAAGATGAGAATGAATATGATGATATTCTGAAGTCGAGGTTTATTGTCGATGTTTTTCATATCTCCTCCTTTTTTAAAAACCAACCACAGAGGACGCAGAGAAATGAATTTTATTTTAGATGAATGACCTTACAGTTCTTTCCTTTTGCGGTTTCTCAATTCAATAAATTCCTGGTACTATTTTTTTTCTCAGTGACCTCTGTGGTTTCATATCCTGTTTTCCTACCTATCCGCCCATTTGAACGCTGCGATGAATGCGAGCCGCGCGATGTCGGCCATGATATCGGGATTGATGCGGTAGATGGTATCACCCGACTGATGGTAATACAAATGAGGTCCGTTGGAGGAGAAGGAGGCGCATGTGATTCCTTTGTCGTAGAAGGGCGCATAATCGGAGCCGCCGCCGGGCCCCCTGAACGCTCGGGTTCGCCGGAGCGTGTTCACGTGCTTGTCGGCCTCTTCGAATATCTTTTGAAACTCAGGCGGGTGCGACGTGTAGCTGCAGCTCGCGCCGTCTCCTTCTCCGACCATGTCGAAGTTGAACATGGCATCGACCGTATCGAACGGGGCGGGAACATGATCGACAAAGTAGAGAGATCCTTTCAATCCTGCTTCTTCTCCGCCGAAGAGGGCAAAGACGACTGATCTTTTGGGTTTATTTTTGAGCTTCGAGAAGGCCTCGGCGATTTCCATGACGACGGCGCTGCCGCTGCCGTTGTCGTTGGCGCCTGGGAAGAGGAGGCCCACATGAGCTCCCGTGTGGTCGAAGTGCCCTCCGATGACGAGGCATTCTTTTTTCAGCTTGGGATCCGATCCTTCAACGTATCCAACAACGTTGTATCCGGTCCCGTTGGGGAAGTGTCTGGATTCGACTTCGTAGCGGGCTTTCGTGCTGAGCGAAAAGGAGAGCGGCCTTTTGTACGTCGAAAGGTCCTTTTTTAAATCGACGACCTTGATCCCCTTTTCATCGAACAGCTTGTCCGCCATATCCTCGCTGATGACGGCGGGCGTAAAACCTTCGATCCAGTCCATGTTGGGATTGGAAATGGGATTGGCATAGATATAAAAGATGCCGAGGGCACCTTTTTCTTTGGCTGTCCTCATCCGGTGACGATGCTCGTCGTTCTTCCTGTAGCCGGG
>JBDRSZ010000431.1:0-2216 GCA_043824415.1 bacterium
CGGTTCAAGATGACATTCTTGTCCGCTTTCTGAGGCAGGTAATTTGTCACGACTTTAACAATCTCCTGTCGGCCCTCCTCTGTGAGGTCGCCTTTTTCAACAAATTGGCTGATGATCCATTCTCCGACGTAGACTGGAATAGCCCTTGATCCAAAACCAGCCTTGGCCATCAAGCCTTTGTTGATGACGACCTCGCCGTAATAGTCTCGTGCCTTGACTTCAAAAGATTTCATGGATTTCCTTCCCTTACTGGAGATCTTTCAGACTGAATCCGCCGGTCACAGCAGATTTAAACTCGGCACTCAGGCTTAACTCCTTGGTATACTCATCTTCAGCGATTCTATAAGTAAATTGAATGGCTAACTCTTCGCTCTTTAGGGCGCTGCTATTGAAATAGCAATCCATCTGTATGACACCGTACTGATTTCCTCCTATGTGTGGTGTCGTGCAGGACTTGGTATCCGTATCCGGACTCAAGATATCGACCTGCAATACCTGGACAGGTTCAAGGTTCGGATTCTGAACCTCTATCTTAATGGAAATGACTCGTTGAATATAGAAGGAGGTCTTTCCGGTTTCGGGATCTATCTTAAGGCCGAGAAATCTCGCAGGAAGCGTCTTCCAGACCGGTTTTACGGGCTTAAATATTGCAGCGGGAACCAGGACTTCCTCCGGAGTTGCACCCCCGTGCACATATCCTTTCTCTGCGGTTTGCATTTTGACCGTGTTGTGCCCTCTCGGGATGAAATAAACGGTATCCTCATCCCAAAAGGGCGAAGTGAACCGATATCCAAGATCCCAGAGGTTTTGGGGGATTTTGTCTGCTTCTTTCTTGCTCATGGCAGAAAACCGATACCTTTCATCTGGGAAAAGCTTGCTCACAACTTTGGAATCAAGCGATTTCTTTTCCTCCTCCAATATCTTAGAGGCCCCATGGTCCGTAATGACATACACACTAAAGGCTTCGCTCGGACCCTGCCAACCTTCAAAAAGCCTTTTGGCAGAATCAGCCAATCGAACGAAAAGCCGGTGGAGTTCCTCTTCAAAGGTCGAGTCTTTCAGCTCCACATCCGAATGCAAAACTTCATCCGAGGCAAGAAAATTCAATAGCACCACACAATTCTCAGTGGTTGCCACAAGATTCGAGAGTGCCTTGAGGTTTGGCAGGTAGATCGCTTCCTTGCCGCCCCAATCCCTTTTTGCCCTTGTTTTGAGGATGTTTTCATATGCCACGTTGTCTTTTTGCCAAGAGCTGCTAAGTAATGCCGGCTTCACGTTTTCAGTGTGGGTTGGCAATGGAACAAACCGGTAGCTCAATTCGTATCTATGGAAGCCAGCTTTGGTTAATGCCTCCTGAAGCAAGTCCCAATAGGTCACAGGAACGGAGTCCACAAGAAGAATGAGAGCGAGTTCGTCCTCTTTTAGTCGGTTTTCCCAACTGCTGAGAAGGTGAACAAGACTTTTTTCGTTATCCAGATGGACTGCTGTGTAAGCTCCCAAATACCAGTCTGAAAATAGTTGAACGGTTTTCTCCACCTCTTCATCGTAATGCACATTCAGGGTCTGCCAGTGCCTGTAAGGAATGTATTCATCAACGACCCACCTTTTCCAGTGATCAGCTTCCCAAGGCAACTCCCCTTTTGGCAGGGTCGGCCGCCCGGGTTTCACAAATCTTTCAAGGGCCGCCATCCTTCCAAGGCTAACTCCCGGACAGGACCTGAATTTGCTCTGGACACCTGCTATATCTTCCCTCGACACATTGAACTGATTTTGGGCCAAAATTCCTATGATCATTTGAAACTCTATGGCCAGACGGCCTGATGTGCACTTGAGAATCTCCGCAAAATCTGTGCTCGATTTGATGGAAGATGTAATTTCTTTAAAAAACATCTCTATCTGCGTTGAAGCTTGCTCCCTTGAAAGTGGATGGAGAGGCATGTCGTCCAGCGTATCCAATGGCACGGTCTTAACAAGCAGAATTCTCTCAGCCGGCATCACATATTCCAGAAGTTTCGCAGGGTACCGGGCCAGGAGGAGCCAGAGAGTCAATTCCTTCAGACGCTTTCCGCATTCTCTAACAGCTCTGTGCAAATTTTCTTCACCCAGGTTTTTTTGCTCCTTGCCTCCCATCCTTTCATCCGCCCTTCAAGACACCGGCTCAGAACCGGATACCTTTTAGTGTACCCGACGAATTCTGGTTCGCTTAGTGCCAGAAC
>JBDRSZ010000432.1:0-5308 GCA_043824415.1 bacterium
ATGAAATAGCAATTCATCTCAAGAACATTCGTACTGCCGGCGGGAACCACAATTGGTTTATACCCTTTGAGATCATTTTCAGGAGACTTGACGGTGGCTCTGAGGACACGGATTTCTACTACATTCGGATTCTGAATCTCAATTTCCAGTCTTATTACACGTTGAATATAAAATTTTGCTCTTCCGCTTTCTCTATCCAATTCCAAGTACAAAAATCGAGAAGCAATAGTTTTCCATGCAGCTTTCATCAATTTATATAGGGCAAAAGGAATGATAACTTCTTCTGGAGTGACGCCTCCATGCATGTAGACTTTTTTGCTCCCGGCCTGTCGAACGGTGTTGTGTCCTTTGGGCAAGAAGTATGATTTTTTATCTGAGCTAAATGGCCGTTTGAATCGATGCCCCAACAACCACAAATTTTCAGGTATTAAATTTTCCTGCCCATCAACGACAGAAGAAAACCGATATTTTTCATCTGAAAAAAGCTTATTAACGACCGATGAATCAAATGATCGTTTTTCCTCCTCAAGAATCCGACAAGCACCGTGGTCGGTCACCAAATAAATGCTGAAGAGATCCTTCGGACCATCCCACTTCTGCAACAACTTGTTCACCGTTTCAGACACATGTACAAGAAGACGATGAAATTCCTCTTCATGCGAGGTACTCAAGGACTCAACATCTGAGTGCAGAAGTTCATCTCCGGCTAAAAAGTTTAACACAGCAATCGTTGACTCTTTTGGGATCGTCATATCACCAAGAGACTTCAAGTTATTCAGATAAACAACGTTTTTCCCGCTCCAGTCGGATTCTGATCTTATTTTGAGAACAGCTTCATAGCTACCTGCTTTGTCCAGCCATTCTCCACTCAGAATAGCTGCTTTATTGAATTCAGTAATTGTAGGCAACCCGGCAAACTTATATCTAAGACTATGGCGGTTTAAGCCAATGTTACGAAGGCTATCCTCAACAATTCCCATAAAGGCGAGAGGAAGACAGTCAATAATGAGTATAATTGTAAAGTCTCGCTCTGAAGTTTTTTGAGGGATCTCTCTCAAGCAAAACGCCAAACTGAGATCGGGATCTTTGTGAATCGACACATACTCTTCAAGATACCAATCTGAGAAGCGTGCCACCGTTTGTTCTACTTCCTCGTCATAATAATTGTTGTGAATTTGCCAACTTCGGTATGGTGTATATCGTTTCGTAACCCACTCAATCCACTCGGTATGATCCCAAATTTCTTTCTCACGGAGAATGGTTGGTTTTGCAGGTTTTACCCTATTAATGAGAGATTTTAGTTGAAATCCACTCACCCCTGGGCAGGATTTGAATTTTTCTTGTACTGACTCGATGTCCTTCTCGGTTGGTTCAAACTGGTTGCTGTTAACAATATTATGAATCATCTTAAACTCTTGAAAAAGTCGCCCTGAAGTCCATCCTACAACTTTCTGAAATTCATTACTCGAGGAAACCTGCTCATTTATTTGTGCAAACAGAAATTCGATCTGGGACAAAATCTGTTCACGTGCCTCGGATTCAAAGGGCAAGTCCCTAACCGCTTCAATGGGAATTTTTCTTACAAATAAAGCCTCTTCCGGAGTCAGCACATACTCTAAAAGCTCATCAGGGTATCCGTACAGTCCGGACCACAGGCTTAGTGACTTCCAGACTTGTCCGCAATCTTCGGATATTCGTTTGCACGCTTCTTTTATCCATCCCTCGCTACTCCTCTCTGCCCACTGATCACATTTGGTCTTCAGGCTTCGACTCAGCAAAGGATGTTCTTTGAACAACTTTTTTGCATCATCAATGACAACCGTCATCAATATGGGGACAAGGTCTGAGGCACTGAACAGTTCCCGATGAAATATGGTTCCTAGGAAATGGCTCAGAAAACGTGTTTCGAAATCCATTGATATTTGAGAATTAACACTGATTTCTAAAAGTTTATGTTCAAGAACATCCGTATCGGTCAGCCATTCAGGCAGGCAAACATTCCATTGCTCGACCAAAACTAAAAGAGCTGTTTTTTCTTCATAATAGGCAGGATAGCCAATCTGTTCAGCGAAATCCCGTAACCACGCAAAGTGATTCTTTGAACGCACCCATATTTTTAGGTTGTCATCAGATATCATCAGGAGGGACAATTTGTGGCACGCCCAAACATAATCTGCATTATCCGCCACCAAAATGATGCCACCAGGCGGATTGTACGAGAGATCTCCGACATAAGTAATGAATGCACGATATTTTTTCTCCTCAGTCACACGATCTCCTTATTTACTAGCCACAAGATCGCTCAAAATCACTTCGAGTTCCTTTGCCTTGTCGATATTTAGAAAGTTGTTCTTTACACCAAAATTAATCACAGATTTCATTACTGTAACAAATCCCTCAACATCATTCGGGCATTTAAAAGTCACTTCCTTGCCATACAAATCCGATTTAATCTGTATATCGTACTTGTGATCCTTGTTAATAAGCTTGGTTTCAACAGGTTCGCTATAATTACCTTCCTGGTCGATCGCTCGGATTACGATTTTAAGACTTGGACGTCCCTTCAAGAGACTGACAAGGTCAAATCTAGCTTCAATTTTTACAGCACTGTCATTGTGGCGGGGATCCCCACCATCTAATGTGTAGGTTAAACTTGTCGCTCCCTTTGGAATCTCAACATACATCTTCTGTGATTCACGGACTTCATGCTCTCCTTCGTCGACAACAGGTTTGTAGACAACAGGTTTGGCTTTGTCGATCTCTGCCTTCGCCTGATTTATCTTGGCGGCGTAGTCCTTGACGTGAAGCGATGTCCAATCCGTAACGGCTCCGAATCCGTAATCACTTGATAGAAGTTTGGTAATTTTTGTGCTGAAGCTGACTAATGGATCGGCCAGTCGCAAAAGGAATTGTTTCGCATCTTCATGATCACACCTATGCGAATCCCGCTGAATGGGATTCAAGTTGGCATACCACTTGTTGACAACATTTTCGCACTCAATCATGTCTCCTTTACTACCGAAAATCTCACAAACAGCCTGTGCCACCAGACTCAAGGCGATCTGTTCACCTGAATTTAAAAGGGTCACATCTTCAGAAAAAGCTTTGTTGATAAACTTGGCATTTTCCTCCGTGAGGGTGTCACCAACCTGACTTCCCATATAAAGCGCGGGCAGCTGTTCGAGTATAAAATCAAAACGGTCCACACTTTCGGTTAATCCATCCATAAGATTCTTGAGGCTGCTCAAACGCGCCTTTCGGCTTTCTTCATAGAGGCCGATCACTTGTGCAACGGTCGGCATACCGTTCCACCACTGTTTAAGTGTTTCAAATGTAGAGTTAAGTGACCTGATTTCTCCATGTTTCAAGGATGGCGCTTCAACGGCTTTTGCCACCAGATCGACGAGAGACATCTGGGCCTGTGAAATATTGCGTACTACGAACACAGTCTTGGCAGCGGCATCTGACACGATCCTGACCAAGTCATCATAGGACCGAAGATGCTGCTCAACCATTTGCGTGGAGTCTTTGTACACGATCAACCGTTCACCGTAGGCACGAATGACATGGGCCAGAGACAGGATGAGTGGTGTGCCGCCGGCGCCGTATGGAGCAGCTTTTGCCTCATCCAGAAATGCGCCAACAGAAAATATATCCCCAGGATTGAGTTTTGCCAACCGATCACACAATTCCTTGAATACCGGAAAATCGTCATGGATTTTGTCAGGATCAGTCTCACAGAGGAAATAAGAGACAACTCCTACTGCACCTGACTTTTTTAACGCTCCCGCACCTTTCAACAAAACCTTTTCCAAGTACCGTTTCTCGCCGTGATTGTCGGGATTGCCGTTGTCAATAAATACCTTTTCCGCTTCGAGCAACACGCCGACAGCCTGTTTTAAAGCAGAGTTTTTGCCGGTGTACCATTTTTCATCATGGCAGTAATTCATATCCGGATGCTTGATGCGGCAGCGTTTTTTAAACAGCTCCTCGCACAGCATGTCCGCCGGTTTGTGAGACTGTTTGGGCTTGTCCACCAGGACTTTCCCTCCCTGCCGGTACCAACAGGCTCCGCTGCCATCCACGATGTCGCGAAAAAAACGTTGCAACGTCGGCAGATATCCGTCCTCGGGATTTTCAAAAATATCACGAAGCCGCGACTCGGTCTGGGCGCTGATCTTCTCGGCTTCGTTTGGCGGCAAGTAGTGACGGCAAGCTTTCACTCGAAGCAGTGTCTCGGTAAAGGGCTGCGGAGCGTGAGGCACAGCCAGAGCTATATTCTCATCCGTAACGGTCTTGGCGGCTTCCCGAGCCACCTTGATTTCGTTATCGTCCTCGCACAACACATAGACGAGGGTGCCTTCAAAACCCTTTGCCGGTTTGTTGCGGCTCTCGGTATAGTCTGTTCGGATTTCATCCCACAGCGCATCGCCGAGATCCTTGGCCCGAACAAAACGGGTGCGAAAGCGTTTGTCCTCGCCAAAGGGCAGATTGTAGCCCTTGGCTTCGGCGTATTCGGGGAGATGCTTTCCGGCAGACTCTTCAAGAAAAGCCGCCACCGTGTCCGATGGATGCAGTTTGGTATCGGTAACGAATCGCTCAATCAGGTCATAGGGGTCTTCACCGGTGCTTGCGGCCAGCTCATACGTTTCCGACTGTCGGCGGAAAAAGATCACGCCGTTTTTGACCAGGTCTTTCAAGTACTCCTTGATCTGGTTTTTTTCAGAGTTGCTCAGGCAGTAGAGTCCAAACTGAATGTTTTCCATGCTCGCCGGAATCTGACAGAGTTGGTAAATCAGGATCGTTCTGAGAACCTGAATACGCTCGTCCTCCTGAAAGCCCAGCAATTCACCTTCCGCCGCCTTGCGCAATGCATCCATGCTCGCGTAATAGCCGTTGACAAACTGTCGCTGCCGGTCCCGAAGCTCCGGATTCTTTTGCGAAAGTTCCTTGTTGAAGAACGTAAACAGTTGGTCCACCGTGTAGAGATTCAGTTTTCCACCGGAAACTATAATTTCTGCATTTTCGATGAAGTCCGCGTAGGACCCTTTTTCGCCGCCCACATCACCTGAGAAAAAGGTAAAGGTGCTGCGCGCATCCGACCCGATTTCAGAGGAAAGGGTCAACAAACAGGACAGGGCCATGGGGTGCACGCCATATATGTCTTCCAGCACACGTTCTCGAATGCGGTTCACATCGTCAATCCACGGGAACAGGTCAAGCGACTTACAAGGAGGCACCAATTGATCGAAGATGCCTGTTTTGGGCGCGATCTCCTTCTTCCAGGCATCGCTATTCTTCTCCGTTT
>JBDRSZ010000433.1:0-12284 GCA_043824415.1 bacterium
AGCATGGCAAGAGCATCGGAATAATATGAATGCAAAAATAAATTGGCAATTTACTACAAAGGATGCTCGAATAAAATTAAAGCGGCTCTATCCGACATTACAAGTATGACTTGACACTAGCCAATGGGGTATTAAAAAGCAGTTGAAGTTTGCTGAGAAATATTATTTAGAGAAAAAAGATGAGTATTTAAGAAAACACAATGTGTTTAGAACTATTACGACAGTATTAAATCACATATCTGGTATTTCATTTATAATTGGAATTATTTTGACGGTATTTTTTGTTACTACAAATTTATCATATTTGAGGAGAGAAAAAATGTCTGAAGAGAAGGAAAATATTTCCAAACAAGAGAATGCGATTAAGGGGATAGAAAAAAAACAGGAAGGTGTCATCACTGGTGGTGCAGAAATTCCTGAAATGGCTCAAAAACCGTTTATACCCACTGATGGCAGAGAGAAGGGTGCGGAAATCCCAACACTACAACCTATCAAACCTCAAACAAGTGATAGCGCGGATCCAGGCAGTTCGGATAGTAATGAAACCTCTGCTGGTTCAAGTGATAATAGTAATTCTCAAAGTAACGATTGAATTAGATAACTTATACTCTCGCCGGGGCTCTACCTCTGCGGGGTTGGATGAGTGCTGTGGCAGGAATGCTAATGATTGATAAAGTTAAAGAAACCTCTTTTTATCACACGAAAATCAAGGAATGGCCGGAGGAGGAGCGGCCGAGGGAGAAGCTGTTGGCGTTGGGTCCGCAGGCTTTGACGGATGCGGAGTTGCTGGCGCTTGTCATCGAATCGGGAACGGGCGGGATCACGGCCTTGGATTTGGCGAAGCGTCTTTTGGTGGAACACGAGAGTCTCTCGGAACTGGCGTCGAAGGGTGTGGCGGAACTCGCGCGTATGAAGGGTATAGGGCCCGCACGGGGCGCCCGGATTTTGGCCGCGCTGGAGGTCGGGCGCCGCATTGACTCTGGAAAGAAGAAGGCGAGGGTCAAGGTGAATTCACCGGAGGACGTGGTCGGATACATCCTTCCGAGCGTCCGCGGATTGAAGAAGGAGGT
This sequence comes from bacterium, assembly GCA_043824415.1. GTDB lineage: Bacteria > Zhuqueibacterota > QNDG01 > QNDG01 > DSAB01 > JBDRSZ01. Next base: position 1,071 of record JBDRSZ010000433.1, read on the forward strand.
TTTCAAGGCCATTCTGCTGGACAGCGGGAATAAGATCATCCGCGACGTGACGGTTTCGCAGGGCACGCTGAATGCGAGCATCGTCCATCCGAGGGAGGTGTTCAAGCCGGCTGTGGATTACCTGGCTGCGGGCGTGATCCTGGTTCACAACCATCCTTCCGGCGAAGCGGCCCCGTCGGTGGAGGATCGGAAGGTCACGACACAATTTCTAAAGGCCAGCGAGGTTATGGGAATCCCGGTTCTGGATCATATCATTCTTGCAGGGAATGCGTACTTCAGTTTTGCGAAAGAAGGATTGTTAAAAATGGTAATGGAGAGATGATGGAATTCGAACAGGAGAAAATTGGGAATGTCACCGTTGCCAGAATCCGGCAGCAGAAGATCACGTCTCATGAGGCTCCGGAAATGAAGACAGCCTTTTTGAGTTTGATCATCGGAGAGGGAGAAAAGTTTCTCATCAACCTCAAGAATGTGGAGAATATGGACAGCACGGGACTGGGCGCGTTTCTCTTCGGGGTACGCCAGGCCGACCAGCACGAGAAGGATATGCGGATTTGTGAGGTGCGGCCCAAAGTCCGGTTCCTCATCCGCATTGCCCATCTCGAGCAGGTGATCGGTGTTTACGAAACAGAAGCCGAAGCGCTCGAAGATTTTGACAGGGATGAAAAGAATGATTGAACGGCTGGAAGAAGAGGCCATCCTGAACGCGCTCAAGACGGAAAAGTTCGGCAGGGCTGCTTTCTGTTTTGAAGAGATCGATTCGACGAATGCGTTCGCCAAAAGGCTGGCAATTCATGGAGAACCAGAGGGAACACTCGTCTATGCGGAGAGCCAGACGCGCGGACGGGGACGGTGGAGCCGGTCGTGGGATTCGGCGAAGGGGAAGGGTCTCTGGTTCTCGCTCATATTACGGCCCGACTGGGATGCATCTTCTGTGTCCAAGCTGACTTTGATGGCCGTCACGTCAATGGCTCTCGCCGTGGAGCGGCTGACCGGACTCAATCCAAAAGTGCGATGGCCGAACGATTTAATGATGGGAGAAAAAAAACTGGCAGGATTGCTTGCGGAGACATCTGTCGTACGGGAGGATGTGTCGTACGTCGTTCTCGGTATGGGGATAAACGTCCTTCACGCGAGAAAAGACTTTTCCGCGGATGTCAGGGACAAAGCCATTTCGCTCCGAATGGCGGGAGTGGCGCACGTCGATCGCGTATCGCTTCTCTCCGAGATCCTCTTGCAGCTCGAAAACGATTATAAAGCTATCGCGTCTCGGGGGTTCGATTTTGTGTTGCAAAGATGGGCCTCTCGAAGCAGTATTTTGGGAAAGGATGTCTTGGTGAGGGTGAATCATCATGAAGTGGAGGGAGTTGTGAAAGGATTCCATGATAACGGCGATCTTGTATTGGTCGCGCATGACGGGGAGGAGAGGAGATACTCGAACGGAGATGTTGTCGAGGTGAGAGATGCTGTTCGTCGTTGATGTCGGCAATACAGAGACGGTCATCGGATTGTACGAAGGAGAGAAACTGCGAGCGCATTGGCGGCTGTCGAGCAAGACACCGAGGACGTCGGATGAATGCTGGATTCTTCTCAAGGCGTGGTGTGAGAGTCAGGGATTCCCACTGTCCGGCCCCGAGGGATTCGTCATCTCGTCGGTCGTTCCTTCGCTGACCGCGGTTTTCAGGGACGTGGCCGCGAAATACCTTGGGCAGGAATCCTTCATTGTAACGGCTGAAACGGACACGGGTCTGAAGATTCTGTACGATACGCCCTCTACCGTCGGGGCGGACCGGATATGCAATGCAGTGGCCGGGTACTTCCATCACGGCGGTCCTCTCATCATTGTCGATTTCGGTACGGCGACGACTTTTGACGTTATATCCGAGCGCGGAGAATATTTGGGCGGCGCCATTGCCTTGGGCGTGATGGGCGCTTCCCAGGAGCTTCACCGTTTGGCGGCAAAACTGCCGAGGGTGGATATGCTATTTCCGCCCGCCGTGGTCGGGAAGACGACGGAGACGAGCATCCAATCGGGTATCATGTTTGGGACGGTGGCCTTGGTGGACGGGATGGTGGGCCGCATTGCAGAGGAAATGGGATGGAAGGTATTCCGAGCCATTGCGACTGGGGGAGTCGCACCCATGATCGCGGAGAAATCGAAGAAGATACAGACGATAGAACCTTATTTGACGTTAGAGGGTATGATGCTCATATTTGAACGATTGAAAATACCTGACGCGGCAAAGATGAAAAAATAACCGCAGAGGAAACGGAGAACATAAAAATTTTTTAAAATAAAAAATTCCTTTGTGCTTTTTATGGTGAGGGTTTAGTCGATTTACTCAGTCGATGTTGGCAAATTTTCTTTTTATCATCGCGGAAAGGGTGTCATGCCTGTCCCGACTTTCATTATTATAATATGATAGAAAAGTCGGGATAATCAGGCATCCAGGGGGCGGGGACAATCAAATAGGGATTCCTCTCCCCCCATAGATTCCCGCTTAAAATCCCGATCTTCCAATAATTGATATTATTGAAAAATCGGGACGGGAATGACAACTCCCCACTTGATCCGATGATTTTGGGATTTGTTCCATTATACCTTGAATGAATCCAATTCATGAAAATTTACGAGTGTCCTGTTCATCGAAAAAAAGAAAATTTATTGATAAAAAAATTTACTGGTAATGCTATAACAGTTGAGGAGGTTTTTAAATGGTGTTATTGAAAGATGTGAATGAAAAAGTGTACAAAATCATCGGAGCTTGTATGGAAGTCCATCGGGCATTGGGTCCCGGCTTTCCTGTGGATTTCTACAGCAAGGCTCTTGAGGTGGAACTCCCGACGAAGGAACTTGCCTTCGAGACGAAAAAATTTCTTCAGGTGATGTACAAGGAAACTTTAGTGGGGACGTTGGAGGCGGATTTCGTCGTCGATGAGAAAGTGGTCTTGGCGCTACGGTCGCAGGATGGACTGAAGGACACGGAAGTGCAGCAGGTGCTCCGATGCCTGAGTTTGGCAGGATGTTCCATCGGACTCCTCGTTAATTTTGGCCTGGTGAAGATTCAGTACAAACGCATCCTGCCCAGCCATCAGCAGCGGGAGACGCGAAAAGAACCGTACAGACACATGGGATATCGAGAGATCGGGAGGACACGAGAGGGGAATCCGGTTATTTAGCCTGAATTATTCACCACAGATCAACACGGAATAACACAGATAAAGAGAAAATATTGAATTAAAATGAAGTGAATTAAAGGAATCATCTGAAACACCATCATAAACCAATTTAATTATGTCTCTTAATTTCTGTGTTTTAATCTGTGTTCGTCTGTGGTTTGTGAATTAATCAAATTAAACGATTCGAATGAAGGAATTGTGCATGTCTTTGGGCTACCGATTCTTCATCGCAGGCGTTCTGCAGGGTTCGAATTGCGGTCTTGAGGTTCACGATCAAGGATACCGCGATGTAATCCGAGAGATCCTGGAGAAGGATTTTACCGACGGTGAAGTATACTGTCCCGTGCAGAAACATCCAAATTCCATTTCGTACGATGAAGAGAAGGCGAGGGAAGTGTTTTTCCATCATCTGGAAAAGGTGAGGAAGTCCCACTGTTTGGTGGTCTACCTTCCTGAGGCGAGCATGGGGAGCAGCATCGAGATGTGGGAGGCTTTTCATGAAAAAGTGATCATCGTTGCCATCACTCCGATGACGACGAACTGGGTGGTGTCTCTGCTTTCCGATTACGTGTGCGCAGATATGGATGTTTTCGGTGATTTTGTGGCATCCGGGGAGTTGGAGCAGCTTCTGCAGAAGCGATTTCCCGGAATGAAGCGAGCCCAGGGTATAACCGGTTAGGAGACTGAGTCCGATGAAAAAGTGGATATTCGTTTTTCTGATGTGCGGCGTGCTGCCGAGGGGTTTTCCGCAGGATATTTCGTTTCCAAAATATAAGGATCAGCCTGTCAACGATTTTGCCCGTGTGATTTCAACGTCGTACGAGGAGAGAATAGACGGCCTTGCGAGGGAGGTGATCCAGAAGACGGGTGCGGCGCTGGTCGTTGTCACGGTGGAGAATATGGGAGGGATGGCGGTCGATGATTACGCCAACCGTCTTTATGAGACCTGGGGAATCGGGCAGAGGGGAAAGGACGAGGGCGTGCTTTTCCTGCTGGCCGTGGAGGAGCGAAGGGTCAGGATCGAAGTGGGGTACGGCCTGGAAGGTATTCTGCCCGACGGCGTGTGCGGGGATATTTTGGATCGGTACGCGCTTCCCGATTTTCAGGATGGGAATTACGGTGGCGGATTTTATCGAAGCATGGCCGCCGTGGCCGGGATCATCGCCAAAGATCGGGGCGTTGAGATTACCGGCGCCGTGGCTCCGAGAACCCGAACAGAGTCGTCGGGGAAAGGGGGCGTTGGCGGGATCTTCTTTGTGCTCTTTTTCATCTTTTTGATGATCGTGACGAAGGGGCGCATCCTGCCCTGGCTTTTTCTGAGCATGATGATGGGAGGCGGCGGGAGAGGCGGAGGGTTCAGCGGACGGGGGGGAGGATTTGGGGGCGGGTTCGGGGGATTTGGAGGCGGCATGAGCGGCGGCGGGGGCGCGTCGAGAGGGTTTTAAGAAAGAATGAAGAATAAAGATTATATTGGAGGCGTGATATGGAATCTATTATGGGAAAGCCTGAGGCGATCTTCGGTCAGTTTGCCGGAGAAGTAGAAGGTATTTTCGGCAAGGAGGTTGTCTCTGTGATTGTCTTCGGAAGTGCGGTGACGGATGAGTATGTTCCCAAGAGGTCGGACATCAATTTTCTGGTCGTGCTCACACAGGAAGGGATCGATGGGATACACAAAATCCATAGGATCGTATCGCGGTGGGAGAAGCGGAGAATCAGCCTGCCTCTGTTTGTGACGAAATCGTACATCGAGGCTTCGCTGGACAGCTTCCCGATCGAATTCCTGAATATGCAGGCCGCGTACTCGGTCATCCGAGGCGAGGATGTGTTGAAGGATCTGCAAATCAAGAAAGAGGATGTCAGACTCCAGTGCGAGCGGGAGATGAAAGGACATCTCCTGAAACTCCGTCAGGGCTATGTCCAAACGGAAGGCAAGGCCAAGGCGTTGAGGCTTCTGATCGCGCGGTCCATCGTCTCATTCGTATCGATCTTCAGGGCGCTCCTCCATCTGAGGGGTAAGGAAATCCCAAAGAAGAAACAGGATGTGCTCTTGGCCGCGTGCAGGGAATTCGGGTTGGACGAAGGTCTTTTCTCCGTACTGTTTTCTGTGAAGAAGTACGAGACAAAGCTTTCGCGAGTACTGCTGGAGTCGAATATCAGGCGTTACATATCGGAAATCGAAAAGTTGACGAAAGTCGTCGATCTGATGGAATTTACCACAAAGAAAAAGAAGTAGGAGGATGCCATGAGCAAAGGTGGAAAAATAGGACTTGCCATCGTCGTCGCGCTGGTTGTCGTCGTTCTGATACTCTTCGTAACCATCAAGAACATGTACAACGGCTTCGTGCGTCTGGACGAGAACGTCAACCAGACCTGGTCTCAGGTTCAGAACGTGTATCAGCGGCGGTTCGACCTGATTCCCAATTTGGTGGAGACAGTGAAGGGGTACGCCGCACACGAACGGCAGACGCTGGAAGCGGTGACGGAAGCCCGTTCCCGCGTGGGGGGCGTCATCAATCTGAAGGCCGAGGACCTGACGGCAGAGAATTTGGGCCGATTCCAGGAAGCTCAGGCAGGCCTGTCCGGAGCACTCCAACGTCTGATGGTGGTCATCGAACAGTATCCCAACCTGAAGGCGAATGAAAACTTCATCCGGTTGCAGGATGAGCTGGCAGGGACGGAAAACCGCATTGCCGTCGAACGGAGGCGATTCAACGAAGCGGTCCAAGCGTATAACCAGACGATCCGCCGTATCCCCCAATCGATTTTTGCCGGGATTTTCGGATTCGAAAGGAAGGCTTATTTCGAGGCGGTACAGGGGGCTGAGCAAGCGCCGAAGGTGCAGTTTTGATTCGTATCATTGCTGTCCAAAATAGGAAATATGTTTTTTGAGAATAATAGAATTAGAATCGATTCTCTGGTATTTCTGAAATGAGGTTATTATTCCACCACCCCTGGATTCCTGATTAAAAATTTCAGGAATGACACCCCTCCCCATGTCATTCCCGCGATCTTTAAGCGGGAATCCACCTATGACCTTTTGATGTTCGATATGTTCAGGAAATTGTGATTTCCTATTTTGGGTATGGGTGGTTTCGTATACTTAATCATCCTAAATACCTGTAGTCTATATTTACTTTATGGGTTTATTTGTGATGATATTGTAAGTTTCTAGGCGGTTGATGCCCACCCCGTGGTCATCAGGTTTTAATGAAGTGCGATCGATCGCAGCAAAAAGGCACAATATCTGATTATAGCTAAGCACAATTAAGTGGAGAAATTATACGATGTCAGCTTCTGTGTTGCTCGTGATCGCAATTGTATTTTTCATCGCGGGGTATTTGTTGTACGGTCGATATTTGGCCCGGCGGTTCGGACTCGATCCCGGAAAAGCAACGCCCGCGCACACCAAACGGGATGATGTGGACTATATGCCGGCCAGAACGTCGGTTCTTTTGGGACATCATTTCTCCTCGATCGCAGGCGCAGGCCCGATTCTCGGCCCTGTGTACGGAGCCGTCTTCGGATGGATTCCCGTCTTTCTCTGGATTATTGTCGGGAGTGTGTTTTTCGGAGGGGTTCATGATTTTTCCGCTCTCGTGGCTTCTGTGAGGCATGGGGGGAAATCCATCGGCGAGGTGATCGAGGATCATATCGGCCGGGCTGGAAAGCGGCTCTTCCTCATTTTTGCGTGGTTTACCTTGGTGCTCGTCGTGGCTGTCTTCTGTCGTGCTGTGGCGAGCACGTTCGTCACATCTCCGGCATCGGGAACATCCTCGATGCTGTTCATCGGGCTCGCCGTCGTTTTCGGGTTGAGTATTTATCGCACGCGGATTCATCTGGGAGTGGCGACAATAGCGGGGGTCATTCTCCTGTTCGGCTGTGTGGCCCTGGGCATGCGGTTCCCCCTTTCCATCCCGTTTAACGCGTGGGTGTATCTTCTGTTTGTGTACATTTTTATCGCATCCGTGACGCCGGTATGGATTCTTCTCCAGCCGAGAGATTTTCTGAATTCCTTTCTTCTGTATTTTATACTCCTCGGCGGAGTCATCGGAATTTTCGTTGCGAATCCGGAGATTACGTTCCCCGCAGTGACGCAATTTAAGACAAATTTAGGGTATCTGTTTCCGATTCTTTTTGTGACTGTGGCCTGCGGTGCGATTTCCGGGTTTCACTCTCTGGTTTCTGCGGGTACGACTTCGAAACAGTTGAATTCGGAACCCGATGCAAGAGTGGTTGGGTACGGAAGTATGCTCATCGAGGGGTTGCTGGCTGTCGTGGCTCTTATCACTGCCGTCACCATCCTGAGGGGAGATTATAGTCGGCTGATTACGAAGGAGGGAGGCGGACCCATCGGAATTTTTTCGCAGGGCGTGGGCGGGTTCCTGTCGCATTTGGGCATTCCTCTCAAAGCGGGTGTGACATTCGCGGCCCTGGCGATTTCTGCCTTTGCTCTGACGACGCTCGATACAGCGACCCGACTCGCAAGGTTTGTGTTTCAGGAATTTTTTGAGAGGGAAAACAAGCCGTCCGTTTTGAACCGGAATCGATACATCGGCACTTCGGTCACCGTGCTTTTTGCGGGACTTCTTGCCCTTTCCGGCACGGGGGATACGCTCTGGCCGATGTTCGGATCGGCCAATCAACTTTTGGCCGCCATAGCGCTCTTGGCTGTTACGGTATGGCTGGCAGAACTGCGGAAAAAGAATCACTTTGTCAAGATCCCGATGTATTTTATGTTCTGCGTGACGCTTTCGGCGCTGGGCACGCTGATCTTTCAGCATTTCAAAGCGAGGAATTTTACCCTGTTTCTTATCACGATTCTTCTCTTCATCGTCGCTGTTTTTTTGGTTCTTCAGGCGAGAAAGAGTCTTGTGTCTATCCATAGCGCGCCAGAGGCGCACAATTTTAAAACATGATGATGTCTTTTTATCCTAAATTTCATGTAAAGAATACGAAGACTTTAATCCCGCCAGAGGCGGGCAAGGGTTTAATTTCCTGCTCCTTGGGGCGTTCAATGTTTTTGTTTTTGATACCGCGTTGCTTGCGGCGGGGTAGTTCATTCGCAATGCAATAGGAGAAACCAATAATGCAACAATACCAATCGATGAAACGCGTTCTCTTAGGGCCGGGTCCGTCGGATGTGGATCCTCGGGTGTTGGAAGCCTTGTCTCGTCCGACTGTCGGACACCTTGATCCTGCTTTCCTGGAAGTTTTGAATGAGATACGCCGACTGCTTCAGTATACATTTCGGACGGAGAATGAGATGACATTGGCCATGTCCGGAACGGGCAGCGCGGGCATGGAGACGTGCGTCGTGAATCTTATCGAACCCGGAGATTCGATGCTCGTCTGCGTCAACGGTGTGTTCGGGAAGCGCATGGCGGACGTAGCCGGCCGCTGCGGCGCCGACGTGACGACATTGGAAACCGAATGGGGGAGGGTGTTTGCCCCGGAGCAGATTGCCGACGCGTTTAAGAAGAAGTCGGTTAAAGTCGTGGGGATCGTGCATGCGGAGACATCGACGGGAGCGTGTCAGCCCATCGAAGAAATCTCCAAGATCGTGCATGATCACGGTGCGCTTTTCCTGGTGGATGCCGTGACGAGTCTGGGCGGAATGAAGGTCGACGTGGACGGCTGGAGGATCGATGCCTGCTATTCGGGATCTCAAAAGTGTCTCTCATGCCCGCCTGGCCTTGCGCCTGTGACTTTCAGCAATACAGCGATGAAAACCGTCGAGAGCCGTCGAACAAAAGTCCAGAGCTGGTACTTGGACCTTTCGATGATTCGCCAGTACTGGGGATCGGAAAGGCTGTACCATCACACGGCGCCCGTGAACATGGGATACGCACTCTTGGAAGCACTCCGGATGGTTGAGGAAGAAGGACTCGATGCACGATGGGCGCGTCATTTGGCCAATCACAAGATCCTGAAGGCAGGGCTGGCCGCAATGGGCATCGGTTACGTGGCGCAGAAGGGTTTTGAACTTCCGATGCTGAACGCCGTGTCCGTGCCGGACGGTGTCGATGATGCCGCTGTACGGAAGCAGCTGCTGCGTGAATTCAACATCGAAATCGGAGGCGGACTGGGTGATTTCAAGGGGAAAGTATGGCGCGTGGGCCTGATGGGATGTTCGTCCACGATCGCCAACGTCATGCTGTTTCTATCGGCTTTGGAGAAATGCCTTGCGGATCAGGAGCACGATTTCGATCGGGGATCGAGCATCGCTGCGGCAGTCGAGGAAGCCGGCAGATCGGCATGAATTCTCAAATCAAATTGGATGTGGAATATTCAAAATTGCATGGCATCATCCGAACATCCGAGGAGGGGCGATGGAGACGAAACTCGACGCGAGTGTGAATCAACGGTTTTCATCGCGCTGGGGTCTTTTGCTCAGCGTCCTTGGCATTGCCGTGGGTACGGGCAATATCTGGAGATTTCCCCGCATCGTCGCTCAGAACGGCGGAGACGAAGGCGCCGGCGCTTTCTTGATCGCCTGGATCGTCTTCCTGTTTCTCTGGAGCATACCCCTCATCATCGCAGAATATGCGCTTGGCCGGAAATACAGGAGAGGGGTAGTCGGTACGATTGCCGATGCCGCAGGGAGAAAATTCACCTGGATGGGAGCATTCGTGGCCTTCGTCTCGACGGCCATTACGTTTTTCTACTCCATTATTGTCGGGTGGTGCCTTTTTTATTTTTTTAAGATGCTCACAAGCCCGTTGCCCATGACGACAGATTCTGCCATGACGATGTGGAATACGTTTCAAAGCAGCGGCTGGCCGTTCTTTTTTCATGCCTTGATCATGGGTCTGGGCGCACTGGCTATATGGCGCGGCATTCGTTCGATCGAACGTATCAACAAGGTTCTTATTCCAGCATTGTTTCTCATTGTCGTTTTATCCGTCATTCGGGCGTTGATGCTCCCCGGAGCATGGTCCGGAATTGCTTATGTTTTTAAACCGCAATGGAGCCAGTTGAGTCAGCCAAAGATATGGCTGGAAGCCCTTACGCAGAATGCCTGGGATACGGGAGCAGGATGGGGACTTTTTTTGACGTATGCAGCCTATATGAAGCGAGAACACAACATAGTAAAGAATGCGTTCAGCACGGGAGTAGGGAACAATGTTGTATCCCTTTTGGCGGCGTTGATGGTATTCGGGACGGTGTTCGCTGTTCTTCAGGCGGAAATGGGAATGACAAGACCGGAAGTACTCGAAATCATGAGAACCAGCGGCCCAGCTTCTACGGGATTGACTTTCATCTGGATGCCTCAACTCTTTGCACGCATGTTTTTCGGACACCCTCTCTCTTTGCTGTTCTTTCTGGGCCTCACGTTTGCCGGATTCTCATCTCTCATCGCCCAGCTGGAACTACCGACCCGCGTATTCATCGATGCGGGATTAAAACGTCCCGTGGCTATCGGCGTCGTTGTGGGAGGCAGTTATTTGCTGGGCATTCCTTCTGCAATGAGTCTGAACATTCTCAATAATCAGGACTTTGTTTGGGGAATTGCGCTGATGATCTCCGGCGCTTTTGTCGCCTTCGCAGCGATTCGCAGCGGGATCACCCGGTTTCGCGCAGGCGAGCTTTTAACAGATGGAAAGCATTGGAAACTCAACCGTGCGTGGGAGTGGGTGTTACGATATTGTATTCCTTCGGCTGCTGTCATCCTGTTGATTTGGTGGCTTTCACTTTCGGCGACCGTGTATGCTCGCAATGATTGGTTTAATCCCATACATCCGCTCAGTATCATGACTTGTATTGTGCAGTGGTTCATCGTACTTGGAATGTTGTTTTTGCTTAATCGCTGGATGGCTGACCGGACATTTGGGACGACAATTGTTGAACACAAAGTCTGAACTATAATGAATGACTTTTTTCGATACATTTAAATAAGAGTCCTTTTCATTTTTTACCACCATCAGGAAGGAGGAGAATCCATGCCTTTTTGGACGGTCTTCTGGGTGATTGTTCCGCCGGTCGTCTTGTTGATACTGGCAGTCGTTTTCTACGTCGTTACAGGAAAGGAAGAGG
>JBDRSZ010000434.1:0-3726 GCA_043824415.1 bacterium
AGTTCCAAAATTTCCTTCCCACCCTCCTTAAGCTGGGAAAGACTTTGATAATCCGGAGCGATAGAGGACAATCGAAGTCCATACCGTCCGCCTATGCTCTCAATCTGCCGCCCCAGATCCAACAGTTTCTCCTGCGGGTACACCCGATTCAATCCTTCTTTCAGTTTCGAAGAAAGACTGTCCACGACGACTTTCATGGACCTGACCTGTACCTCCGGAATTTCGTTCCTCGCTCTCTCTGTTAAAGCCGTTAGTCGCTTCTTTAAATCACCCATTTCCCGTTGAACTGGCAAATAGATGACGACAAACCATCCGGCCAATAAAAGAAATGCAAGAGAGGGAAGCAGGATCGTTTTTTTATTCCACGCCACTTTTCCCTCCCTGCTTCAATGTCCCTACGAGTTCGAACCAGTACTCGTCCTGTTCGGGTAGAAAATAATCCTTCACCAATTTCACATCGTTGAAATAACCCGATCCTTCCAATTCGACGATCAACTGCGCCAAATAAATGCCCACATCGTTCGGCGGTTTCTGGCTCGTCCCCCGCAAACGAACGATCCATGTCTGGGGTTTTTCATTCTCCTCTGCTTGCACATTTTTCGAAGATTCTTTCTCAATTCCATACTCCATCGTGACGAGGTTCAGATTCTTCGGAACTGCATGAGAGGCCAGACGCAAAACCTGTATCAGATTTCTATCGTACCCCATCAAACGATTCAAATCCCCCAACTTCCCCTCCAACAGATTTTTTTGATTCGAAAGCGCAGAAAACAGAGCGGCTGTATTCTTGGAATGAGACAATCGCCGCTCCATGTCGGCAACTTTCATTTTCAGCGGTACCAATTTGTTGTATAAAATAAGCGTGACACAAAGCATCAGACCCATAAGTCCAAAAAAGCCGAAGCGAAGACTTCGCTGTACCATTGAAGCTTTTTTTATTTTGCGATACGACTCGGGCAGTAAATTGCCCTCCGAAGAAGATTCCAATGCAAGTGAAAGGCACACGGCTTGCTCTAAAAACTTCTTCTTAAAACCGTCTCTTTCCTCCCTGCTGCCTCCGACGAAAAACGCATCCGGGATACTCAGAGGGGATACGGAAACACCGATCTTCTCAGCCAAAACTTCAGAAAGATGACTCAAACGCGCTCCCCCGCCGATCAGATAGAGCGCCTCCACATCTCCACCGCCCGATTGATCACGATAAAAGCCGACCGACCGATGAATCTCCCCTATCAATCGCTCGACAACAGGCCGCATCATAGCACCCACTTCTGATAGGGGCGCTCCTTTATAAGTCATCCCCTCCGAAAATCCCAAAGGATACCCGTACTTTACTTTTAACTCCGCAGCCTCTTCCACCGTAAACTGGATGGCCCTGCCTTCGTGAAAAACCGTTCCCATGATGGCTTTTGTGAAATCCTCGCCTCCGACGGCAATCTCGCGGAAAAAATCGACCTTGCCGTTTTTCAGAATGATGATAGTGCTTCTCTGTTTGCCGATGTCGATGATGCCCGCCAGCGACTTCTCTTCCAGTTCCGGGATGAATTGGGCCAGATTCGCCATCGCCACCACGTTGGGTGTGATCTTGTCCGGTACGACGCCTTGGGAAATGAAGGGACGAACCATATCGTCCACGACATCCCCAGGAGCTGCCATCGTTAAGTATTCGGTATTCCCCTCCTGCTCCGAATCGGGTCCGCCGGACAGATAGTCGTGAACAAAATCCTGCTCCGTCTCCCCCTCTTTCCCCATCTCTTTCTGGATGCCGTAATAAATCGTTTGAAGGAGTTCCTTTCTCGACAGAGCGGGAAAGCTTTCCTTCTTGATCATCACTCCGGAGCCGTCCACACCCAGAACGATTTTCGCGCGCTTCAAGCTTTTATTCGTCCTGAAAAGCATGCTCAGGACCTGCAGGAGTCTCTCTTCCGGTTCCGCATCTCCGTTCGTCAAAGAGGTCCGTCCGAACTTTTCTACCCGTGACCCTTTATTTCTCCTCTTTAGAAGAACGTACTTGAGACTCGAAGAGCCGATATCCATCCCCAGCACGGTGGGCCAGGGTTTGTGCTTCTCCAATTTAAAATGACTCAGCTTCATCGTAAAATAGATAACCTTATATGTATTCCCAACTGATGACTGCTCTTAATCTATCGGGTCCAGTTTGAAACTGACAAAACGCTCGCATATACTCAGGGCAGTGTATTACGGAGATATGGTTTCCGATACCCCAAACATCTCCATGACTGATAAGTCCCCCCGTCACCGTTGACTCCGTGGGATCGGCCCCCCCTGTGATGACGGTCGACGTCTGATTGGGCAAATATATCAAACCTTGTATTCGGGAACTCCCATTCAATATGACGTTCCCTTCAACAATAAAAATGCCGTATAAAGTTTTACCACCGAGCGCTTTAAAGTCATGAAGCACGTGCGTCACATTGGGTGTAACGCCATCCGGCTGGTAAAAACTACCGTTCGGATAACCATCGCCCGGTGAGAACGTTGCATCGCTCTGATCGTGCCCCTGGGCTGTGGACATCGCAGCCAGTGTCGCCTCATCCATCGTGGGGACCGAGCCGGCATCGGTCACGACCATGTCAGGATCAATGGCCCCGGTCGAATCCTTACCGGATACATTATTCACATCTCCCGTCGTATAGATCGCTTTATCCATGAGCTTGATTGGAATCAGATGGATCAAGAATCCTCTCTGTATATCATCCACAGTGCCGATGACAGTCAGCAGAACCTCCTCCGATCCGGAGACCGACGAAGTATCCAAGCTCACAGTTCCGCTTCCAATCGTCAAATGGGTACCTGCACTCACCGGACCCAATTCCAATTGCTTGATACCGAAATAAGCACCGCCGTTTGCACTGTATTCCGCCTGAAGCGCACGGGCTTCATTCGTTACATTTTTTCCTTCACTCTTGATGAGGACAAAAGCGCCCATTCCCATCAAGGACAGTGTGACGAGCATGATGAGTGTGGCTGCGGACCAAAAACCGCGTTCAGTTCTTCTCTTGTGTTTACATTTCATCGGTTTCATAACATCATCGCTCACGGACTAAAGATATTCCCAGCTCACAATCTGATAGCCGCTGCCATCCGGAAAGCGCATGAACCCGCAAAAAACCCGCATGAACTCAGGCCAGTGCTGGGCGTACACATGATTTCCGGTGCCCATGATATCTCCGTTGCTGACGATTCCACCCAAGATCGACGGAGTCGAAGGATTCCCGCCTCCGTGAATCGTCGTCGTGTTGTCATTCACCACATAGATGATGCCGTTCACCTGTGCGTTCCCGTCGATCCGAACCCATCCCTCCACCACGAAAATTCCCCAGACCGTCCTGTTTCCTCTAACCCTCAGGTTCCCGGAACAGTGCGTCACGTTGGGCGTGACGCCGTCGGGCCGGTAAAAACTCCCGTTCGGATACCCGTTATTCGGCTGGAACGTCCCGGACTCATCATTTTCCTGGACGGTCGACAACGCATACAAAGCCGGCAGGTCGATAGACGGAATCGAATCGGCCAGCGACACCTTGAGGTCGTCGTCCACGTTCCCCAGGGAATCTTTCGCCGATACGTTGAACACGTCTTGGGTCGTATACACCGCTTTATCGACCAATCCCGTAGAAGCCAGCAGCGTCTGGACCGACCTCGATATTCCGCCGACCGATGCCGTAACGATCAGTCGCACATTCGATCCGACCTTCGCCGTATCCA
>JBDRSZ010000435.1:0-27709 GCA_043824415.1 bacterium
AGGGCAGCGTACAATCAGGACAGATCATCGTCAGGACATGGATTTTGCCTTCAAGAAGAAAGAATCCGGGTGCAAGAGAAAGCCGAAACCATCAAGCATCACCCAAACCAAACGACATGGCACGAGAGATAGGGAGAAACCCATGGTCAGAAGAAGCAAACTCATACTCGTTCTGATGTTGAGTGTAGGCATTGTATCCTTGAGGAGTCAGAGCATCCCCTTCACATCCGGTCAGACATGGGAAGTGGGAGCGCGCGTGTTGAGCATGGGGGGCAGCCACACAGGCGTAGCCGACGATCCGGCGGCGTTGTACTACAACCCCGCGGGACTGGGTCAGATACAGGCCATGACAGGGTACGGGTCCTTTTCGCACACGATGTGGGAGAACCGCGCCACCTTTTTGGGCCGGGAGAGCCTGGAGGAAGCGAGCTTCACGAAACTGGACGCAGTAGGCATCGCCGTGCCATTGCCCACAGAGCGGGGGAGCCTCGTTCTCTCCTTCGGGTATCATCGCGTGCGGAGCTTCGGAGGCGGGCTCACCCTGCAGGCAGGGGACACCTTCGCGGACTACACCATCCAGCTGGACACGACAGACTTTACCCTTCCGTTCGAGACCACGCTGAGCGGAGAAGAGATGGTGGACGGGGATCTGAGCCAGACCTCATTCGGGGGATCGATGGAAATCGCGCCCGACATATACATCGGCGGAGCCGTCAACTTCTGGAGCGGGATGAGAGACTACGCCTGGCAATTCAACCAGATACGGGGGATCTACGACGTCTTTGACATCCCGAACCAGGGAGACCAGTGGGAAGTCATGCTGCCGGACGTGGAGCTCCAGACGCATTACCAGGAGAAATACAGCGGGTTCAACTTCACGATAGGCGCGTTAGTGAAAGCAGGGAAAGCCCTTCAGATAGGCGGCATCATCAAGACACCCGTGAAACTCGTGAGCAAGCGGGATTGGGACAGCGTGGAGCGCCTGACCGTGTATCCCGGGTACGAGGCATTCCAGGAAGACGACCTTGTGGACGCGGGATTCATCGATCACGAGATCCGGCTGCCGTGGGTATTCCGCGTGGGCGGAGCGCTCAGGGCAGGGCCTCTCCTTCTATCCGGGGACGTGGAGCACACAGACTACAGTCAGATGAAATACAGGACAGACCCGCCCGAGGGAAACCAGACGATGTCCGAGGCGAACCGGGAGATCAGGCGGAATTACCGGAGCACCTTAGACGTGCACGTGGGCGGAGAGCTGATGCTTCCCGTGAGCGGGCTGAAGCTCAGGGCCGGGTATGCGTACTACCAGACGCCTCTGAAGGAGACGCAGTTGGGATTGGACCGGAAAGTCATCACGTTTGGAGCCGGGTTTTCCTTTGCGGATCAGTTTCGGCTGGATGGGGCGTATGCGTTCACGTCGTGGGACGGGATACCGGACGAACTTGTGGAGCGCGAGAAGATCGAGGTGAGCAAGGTTCTGTTGACGCTGTCTTATTGGAAGCGATGATTTCTTTCAAACAGGAATGATGACAAGACCCGCCTTAAAAATGGGCGGGTCTTGTTTTTTAATTCACACAATTCTTAAATTCAATCTTCAAAGAAGGTCGATCATTTTATTGAAATCGCCAGGCATATTGCTTGAGCGCCGTCGTCCTTCTATTCCTCCAACCAAAATTCCCAGCCGCAGTAGTATTCCTCCGGATGGTCGTCGGGTGGGCAGCAGATGCAGCGTGTATTGATGCGCGGATCGATCTCCGATGCAAACGTGCTGTACTCGACGATTCCGACTGATTTGCATGGAAAGTCGGGTAGACCATTCCGTTTTCGTGCATTCTGGACGCGGCAGTCGTTCATGAAAAAGCGGAGTTTGTCGTCTTTTAACTCGCTGTGCTGAACGTTCAGGACGGCGTACAGGCGATAGTCGAGTGCGGTTTTGAGCGCTTCGAGTCCGCCCTGTTCCGGCAATCCGAGAAACTCTTTAATCCGTTTGGCTTCGATGGGCGAGAAGCGGCTCCAGGCCTGGGTGTCGAGCGCGATGGCTTCGTCGAGACCGTGCGCCTTCTCTACGGCCTGGAACCAGAGGCCGTCGTGGGCGAGCCAATTCTTAGCGAAGTTTATCGTGAGTTCGAGGAGTTTCTCACGGGGCAGTTTGTGGATGGCTGACATGATTTCTCCTTGTGTCGCTTAAAAATCGACAGACAC
Source organism: bacterium (assembly GCA_043824415.1). GTDB lineage: Bacteria > Zhuqueibacterota > QNDG01 > QNDG01 > DSAB01 > JBDRSZ01. Next base: position 2,203 of record JBDRSZ010000435.1, read on the forward strand.
CCCCTATCATCCCCATTGAGGGGGATACAGGGGGTGTTCATCATTCATGAATCGCGGCACGATCGATTCTCATTTCCTCTCGAACATGATCTGTCCATCCACAATCGTCATGTCCACTTCCATGTTGAGGATATCCTTCGGATCGATTTTCAGGAGGTTCCGATCGCACACGGTGATGTCGGCCAGTTTCCCCTTCGTGATGGAACCGCGGATTCTGTCTTCACGCATGCAGCCGTACGCGCCATTGAGCGTGAAACATTTCAGAGCCTCTGCCATTGAAATCTTCAGGTGGGGCAGCCATCCGCCCTGGGGCTTGCCCTCATTGTTGGTACGGTTGACAGCGGAATTCAGCACATATTTCGGATGATTGAAAAAGATCGCGCCCGCATTGCCTGGGATGTCAGACCCAAAATTCATCACAATGCCCTTGTCGAGAAATGTTCGAAAAGGGAACGCCAGTTTTTCACGTTCCGGGCCGAGACGGTCTATGATCCAGCGCATGTCATCGGGAATTTGGCTGGGATTCGTTTCGACAATCAGGTTGAGCGCTTTGATGCGGTCAAATTCTCTGGGCTGAATAACTTCCGCATGGATGATGCGAAACATGCTCATGTCCGCGTTGAGATCCGTGTGAATCCGCTCGAGGACATCCACAACTTCCGACACACCTCTGTCCCCGATGGCGTGAGAGTCAACACAGTAACCGTTCTCCACAGCCTGTTTGCAGTAATTGTAGTAAACTTCGGGATTCCCAACAAGGCTTCCCGGCGTGTCTGAATCGCTGTTGTATTCCTGATAGTGACCCTTGTAGTCGGGGCGGTCGGTGTACGGCTCGAAAAGCATGGCTCCACGTGATCCCAGAAAACCGTCGTTGGCACTTTTGAATCCGCCGAAGCGCAGAAAATGGTCGCGTTTGCGCGTCTTGGGGTGCATGCCCATGGTGTATTTGTTTTCGAACATTTCGTCCATCAAATCAAGCCAAGGTCTCACCCACACGCGGCACGTCAATTCGCCGTTCTCCTGCAGTGTAATATAGCGGTCGACTTCTTTAAAACTGCGCACCATATCATGAAATTCGACGATGCCCATCTCAGCCATTAATTTCAAGCCCATGCGGTATTCGTTCAAGATGCGCGCTTCAGATTTCGGCTTCACTACAGCTTTGATTTGTTGGATGGCGGGTGAACCTTTGTAGAGCAATCCGGTAGGTTGTCCATCCCTGCCGAGCTTCATTCCGGGCAGCCGGGCCTGATCCAGGCCCGCAGCGTGTATCGCAGCAGAATTGGCCAGGAACAACTCTCCATCATAGCTGTTCAAAAGGCATGGGTTGTCCCTGGTGATATCATCGATCGTCCGGCGATCAGGCTCCCATCGTTTTCTCTTTATCCCGGATTCAATTTCACCTTTCCCCTCCATCCATTGAATGGCGCCGCTCCAGTCACCTCCTGTGATCCATTCATTGGGGCCGACATTGTTCACCACACGGCGGACTTCCGCGATCAGACCGGCATCATCATCAACGTTCATCAACTGGATATCGTGCTGCTGGGCCGCGAATCCGGCAAAATGAACGTGCGCATCGATGAAACCGGGCACAATAGACTTGCCCGTCAGATAAATGACATGGGTATCCGAACCGATGTATTTCTCGTAATCCGCCCCTTGATCGAGAACCGCTGTGATCTTGTTTCCGGTGATCACCACGGTGGAAGCCAAGGGATGGGCGTCATCCACAGTAATGACCGCGCCATTGGCCAGAATGATGTCCGCTTTTTTTACACTGCAGCCGGAAACCATCAAGACGCATAGGGCAGTCAGGACGAAAGTTGTGATCCAGCGCATCAGTTGTCCTCCTTATGTGTTGGATTGACACACGGTCTTATTTCCCTCTCTCGAACACGATCTGTCCATCCACAATCGTCATGTCCACTTCCATGTTGAGGATATCCTTCGGATCGATTTTCAGGAGGTTCCGATCGCACACGGTGATGTCGGCCAGTTTCCCCTGTTTGATGGACCCCCGGATGTCGTCCTCGAATGCGGCGTACGCGTTGTTGATCGTATAAGCTTTGAGGGCTTCATGGACGGATATTTTCTGCTCGGGGAACCAGCCGCCTTCGGGCGTATAATTCAGCGTGGTTCGATTTACCGCGGCGTGGATGAGGTATTTGGGATGCATGTGGTACTCGGCGGCCGAGGTGCCGGGCCAATCCGATCCGAACGACAGGGTCGCACCGTTGTCCAAGAGCGACTTGAACGCATATGCCCCCTTGCAGCGCTCGTGGCCGATGCGCTCTTCCATCCAGCGCATGTCGTCGGAGATGTGGTACGGGTTCACCTCTGCGATGACGTTCAGCTTCTTGAAGCGGGGAAAGTCTTCGGGACGGATAACCTGGGCGTGGATGACGCGGAAGCCCTCGAGGTCTTTGCCCAGATCATTCATCAGTCTTTCGTACGTGTCGAGCATGAGTGCGACGCCCTTCGTGCCGATGGCATGGACATTGGAGACAAATCCTGCATCGTTCCCGACCTTGATCAGGTCGTACATCTTGTCCATATTGCCCGTCGCATAGTCGGGGTCGTCGCTGGTGTGGGGGCGGTAGTGGCCGTAGTTGTTCGGTTGATCGTCGTACGGCTCGAAAAAGAGAGCCCCGTGCGTGCCCATGATGCCGTCGATGTAACCCTTTAGGGCGCCGTAGCGCAGCCAGGGGTCGGGTTGCCTGGTCTTGGGGTGGATCCCCATCTTGAAGCCTTTTTCTTTCATCTCGGCCCCGCGGGAGAGGTCGGGTCGGAGCCAGACGCGGCAGGTCAGCTCGCCGGTTTCCTGGAGCTCGACGAATCGGTCCGTCTGGTCGGGTGTGGCGATGTCGTGTATCTCGACGATGCCGGCTTCTCGGAGCGCTTTGAGCGCGGTTCGGTTTTCATTTAGCAAGCGGTTGCGCGATTTCTTCTTCACGACGGCGCGGATTTTTTCCAACGCGGGCGAGCCGCGGTAGATCAATCCTGTTGGCCTGCGTCTCCAGTCGCGTTTCATGCCGTCGAAGTGCTGACCTTCGATGCCGGCCGCTTTCAGAGCCGCTGTGTTGGCCAGGTACAGTTCGGAATCAAAGCTGTTCAGCAAACACGGATTGTCCTCCGTGATTTCGTCGATGTCCCAGCGGTTGGGCTCCCACCGGCCCCGGCGTTTGGCTTCCGCTGTTTCTGCACCGAGAGACCACTCCTCGTACGCGCCCCAGAGGCCGCCGGTGATCCATTCGCCGTCGTCGAGGATATCGACGATGCGCTCCATTTCCTTCTTCATGCCCTCGTCATTAGAGACGGCCATCAGATTGGCGTCATTGATCAATCCGCCGGCACCGTTGAAGTGCACGTGTCCGTCGATAAATCCGGGGACGACGAATTTGCCCTGAAGATCGATGACTCTTGTTTCCGGGCCCTTGTGTTTCTCGGCGTCTTCGGAATTTTCCAAGACGGCTGTGATCTTGTTCCCAGTGATGACGACAGCGGACGCCCACGGTTGGTTTTCCTCCATCGTGTAGACTTCACCGTTGGTCAGAATAATGTCAGCAGATTTCTTCCCACAGCCTGTCAGCAGACCGATGCACAGAATGACCAGGAAACTGACAATCAATCGTTTATGATTTTGCATGTTCTTTTCCTCCTTGGAAAATGATCTACAGATGCCATCGCTCTAAGCGATGGCATCAATAATCTTCACGGGAGAACGGCTACCTTCCCATTTTACGAATCCGGACTTCGATTCCTTTTTCACCTTTCAAAAGATCGATGAGTTTTGATGTATCCGTATTGCCGAAATGGTACGGGTAGAGTATTTTGGGTTTGAATGCTTTGACCGCGTCGGCGACCATTTCGGGCGACATCGTGTACGGAAGGTTCATGGGCAGGAACGAGATATCGATGTTCTTCAACGCTTTCATTTCGGGCGTATTCTCCGTATCGCCTGCGACATGGACCCGCTTGTCTCCGAACGTCACGATGTAACCGTTGCCGTCGCCCTTCGGATGGTATGGATCGCCGTTGTCCCGTTTGTGGACGATGTTGTATGCGGGAACGGCTTCGACTTTCAGACCGCAGACGGTTTTCACGTCCCCGTTTTTCATGACGATGCCGTCCGACACCTTCTGGGCGCTGAGCTCTGTAAGAACGAGCTGTGTTTTTTCCGTACGGATCGCTTCCAGCGCTTTTGTGTCGAGATGGTCGCCGTGGTCGTGTGTGATGAGGATGAGGTCGGCCTTGGGGAGCTTGGAGTAATCGGCCATTCGGGATTGGGGATCGATGTGGACGACTTTCCGGTCGAATTCGAATATGAGCGTAGCGTGGCCGATGAACGTGATCTTCAGGTCACCTCCTGATGTCGGAAACGTATCCTGCTCGAATTTTTCCTGAGCCTGGAGGACCGAGAAATTCAAAAGGATGAACATTCCTAAGAAGATTGCGTTGGAATGCATTGTGTGCCTCCTTTCTTACTCAAACGGATGAACGATACGGGTACGCAATCCATTCAGAATGGAGTCTCCTCCGATTCCGTGATTTTTTTCAATTCTCGAGCATGAGTGTAGAACTCCTTGAGCGACATATCACGAAGGAACACAACGCCCCGCGCGGCCCGTACGAGTGCACTCGGATGATCGTTGAAGTACCGCCGACCGAGACAGGTCTTGAGCATCTGGTACTGCTCCACCTGAATGCGGCGGGCCAGGCCGGAGAAGGGGCCGTCGTACTCGTAGCTGGGGAACGAGGCGTTCTTCTGCGAGACGAACGCATTGACGAAGGCATTTTCCATGATGGCCAGCATGTTCAGGGAGACGGGGACGATGATATCCGCTTCCGCCGGATGAAACCGGTACCAGACGTTGCGGTATCCGAGCACTCGAATGTCGGAACGGCCGCTCTCCTTCTCGTAATCGCGCAGCGCTTCGGCGACGGCCTGCATGACTTTGTAATGGGTGTCGGGTCCGCTGGCTTCGGGGTCGAGGGCTACAGACACGACGTCGGGCTTGACTTTGCGGAGCAGATGGAGGATGGGGAGCACATCGCGGATGACCGTGGGCTCTTCGGTGAAGATATCCCCCTTGTAAAAACCCAGGCGCAGATGGTGGATGTTGGATGCGTCGAACCCGAGGTAGCCCCAGAGACAATCGGCCTCCCATTCCCTGATCATGCCCTTGAACTTCTGGATATAAGGCAGGTCCTTTTTCCCGGCGTACTGTGTTTCGAAGTAATGGATCATCTTACGGATACGCTGTTCCAGATTCTCAGGATCGCTCTCTTCGAGGGATTTCTTCAGAATTCGGTATGTGCGTCTCGCCTCCCCCTCCTGTTTCATGTGAGCATCGTCGGCGGCAACGCCGTCCAGATACTGCCAGACGTCGCGGTTGTGGTTTTGTGTGGTGTTTGCGTCGAAATACGATTCTTCGAAGAGCTGCAGGAATTCCGGGCGCTTCTGGAAGAGGAGCAGGTTCTTCAAGAGGGAGAGCGCGTGGGCGTTGGTCACGGCGGTGAATCCAGATGTCAGATAGGCAAAATGGTGGGTGTTCTTAGGATCTCGTATGGATCGAACGACATACGGAAGGTAGCCCAGCATGATGTCGTCGTGATGGGGCGCCGTGTGCAGGAAGACGGTGTCTGTAGGAGGCGCACATCCCTTATCGAGTTTCTGGATGAGATGGTCGTTCACGGAGCGGACTAAACGTTCGACATTAGTGCCGCTTTTTTCGATGAGCAGCTTTCCGAATCGATCATGGATACAATCTTTCTTTTTCAGGTTAGTGAGTTTTTTTCTTTGGGATATGGCGAGGTCGATGACGATTTTTCTCCGGACCGGTTCCTCGACGGTCTCCAAACGGGATAAATGGACATACACACGTTCAGTCAGGTCTCTGGCGGCTCCCTGGGTGATGAAAAACCGGGCGTTGGGTAAGTGATGGAGAGCCGTGGCCGGGTATCGGATGTGGGGAGACTGATGGACGGCAGCACGCACGATGGCCGATTTGACTTCTCCCGCAGCGAGGATGATGGCCGTACACTGGGGATTGCGGCTTATGGTACCCAGGCCGATGGTGATGCAGAGGCGTTTTTTAGCCACTTCGATGCCGCCCAGATCCGAGGCTGCGGCCGCCTGTGTCTCGTAGTTGATGGGAGCGAGGCGCGTGGTGCTGTGATGGTCGGAACCTAAGATATTGAAAGCGATGTGCCCGTCAGGACCGATTCCGCCGAGGAAAAATCCGATCCCGCCCAGCGTTCGGATTTTTTCTTCATGCTCGTAGCACCACTGATCGACTTCTTCCAGCACCTGTTTTTGAAGATGCTCCTGGTTGTTTTTGGCATGCCGATGCCGCAGGGAGAGATCGATTTCTCCGTCGGGCCAGACGTCTTCGAGCTGCAATCGGGGAGGGATTCCGATTTTAGAGCAATCGATGAGCAATGCCTTTTTCTTGTCGAAACCCATATTCCCGATGTAGTACTTGTCCACGTAGTAATAAAAACTGTTGCGATGGGACGGGTCAATGGGATAGAACTCATCGATTTGGACGAATGTGAGGTTCTTCATATTGACAGGAATGCCGGGATCGACGCTGTTTTCTTCCAACACTTTGCGGGTTTCTGGGCTGTTCCAGTTGCTGAGAAAATGGTTCATGTATTTGATGAAATACTCAGGTGTTTTACCCGTCGGCAGGGAGACGACACCATCGGGATTTGATTGCACCCATTCCACGAAACGAAGGGCCGTGAGCTTACCCAGGAGATAAAAATTGTCGACGACAACAGTCCCGATCTTCTCGACTGGCGCATACCGGAGTTTTTGGCCGGTTTTTTTAAGTGCGATCTGCTCGACCCTTGATGTTGATGGTTTCGTTGACATTGGCGGCTTTATCTCCATTATTGGATATTTATCGTAGGAACAGGATCGAAACGCCCATAACGGCGGAAAGGGCCCCGACGACCTCCCTGACAGTCACTCTTTCTTTAAACAGCACGATGGCCGGAGGGATGATGAGGACGGGAACGATGGCCATGATCGTTGAAGCGACGCCGGTTGTTGTGTGCTGGATCGCGAGCAGGGATAAAGAAACACCCAAGAAAGGGCCCAGTACCGCTCCGATTGATGTCGGAATGATAGCCCGTCCGTTGGACAGTGCAGCCCCGACTTTCGGCCATTCTTTCAAGAGGAATAGGATGAGTGAGAATCCAATAATCGCAGCGATGATCCGGATTTGCGTTGCGGCGAAGGGATCGTAATCGCCCATCCCAAGCTTGCTCAGGACGAGTCCCACGGCCTGTCCGACGGCGCCGCCGAACGCGAACAACACACCCGCGACCGTGTAGCGTTTTTTCATTCCGGACAAGTGTGTTTTTCGTCCTGAAACGGCGATGATGATTCCGGAGACGGTCAGGGCCATTCCAATGATGGCGGAACTTGTGAGAGTCTCGGACAATACCGCCCAGCCGATCAAAGCGGTCATGGGAGGAACGGATGCCATGATGAGCATAGAGATCCGGGCGCCCATCGTTTCGAAGGCGCGAAAAAGGAAGAAATCACCCAATGCAAAACCGATGACTCCGGACAGGAAGAGCCAGAACCATGCCCTTGATGTGGCGTCGAGAGGAAGGAACGATCCCCGATAAATCAGGCAAAATAGACTGAGAAGAATGAGCGCCATCACAAGGCGGATGAAATTTACGGCGGAGGAACCGGCCAGCTTGCATGCGGATTCGAAGGCCAGAGCGCCGAATGTCCAGCAAAACGCCGTGAGAAGGGCTGCGAATTCTCCGAGTCTCGATTCCAGCATAGGGAATCCGGTTTATCGGATCGTTTCCTTGACGAGCGAGACGGGTTCTAAAAGCCTGTATACGGGCGCTGTCTGCATTCGATTGCCCCACTGCGGCGCGAGATAGCGGTCAAAGAAATTCCAGACGAAGAGACCGTCGTCGCTTTCAGGCTCGAGCAGATAGGCCGCGAGAGAACCCAGCCGCTGGGCCGTGCTGACGAAGAGCGTGCCGGTCGGGAAGGATGTTTCTTCGACGGCATACTCCCCTTTAACAGCATTGACACGATGTCCCTGATAAAGTCGTTCGTCGCTCTTCAACTCTTTGACTTGGAAGGATTCGACCTCAAGGGTGACAGGCTCTTGGAGTCTCTCGACTGTAATGCCGTGCTGGAGAAGTTTATCTGTGATGGAAGGATCGTTTACGGAGATGAAATAGCCCGAGGGAAATTTTACAGATCGCTTGGGGACAAATTTGCAGAAGTAGGGAACCGAATAGGTTTTTTTCTTGTCCGTCCTTCTCACGCGGGGGCGCGCTCCCTCCTGCTGGGTGACTTCCATTTCCCAGCTCCGGATTGTCAGTCTTTCATCGTAGGCCTGCAGGTCGTATTCCACGTGGAAGGAATCGGTTTCTGCGGGTTGGAATCCCCGAGCGATCGTTTTTCGATCGGCATCTTTGAGGAGTCGAAGGATGTCTTCTTTTTTAACAGAGCAGTATTCCAATATCGTATGCAGGAAATAGTAGCAGCCCCATACTCGGGTTTTAAAATCGGCATAGGCATAGTTTTCGTTCAGGATGGACAGTCGATTCCTCAAGCCGATGTAATTCGTGATGTACCGGCATTCGGGTCCGGCGGTCTGCCATCCTTTTTCCGGGTTCGCGGCGTCCATGAAGTTTCCATAGGGAATAGACAGGACATTGTATTTTTTCTCCATATTCTTTTGTATGGATGGCATCATGGATTTCCGCATGTGCTCGACGAGGGCGTTGGACCCGTTGGGGTTGAAACCCCACGCATAGGTGACGGGTTCTTCGTGGTAGGATCCGTTTGTCGTGTGACAGTCCACCAGGAGAACCGGATCCCAACGATTGAGGACGTTCTGAATCATCCCCTGCAGCTCGGGACTTTCCATTTTTATGGCATCCCGGTTCAAATCCAAGTTTTGGCCATTGTACCGGATGCCGGCCAATTCGGGACCGTTGTCTCTCCGGTTTTTGCCCAGTTTATCGTTGCCGTCGGCGTTGAAGATGGGAGCGATGAGGATGACAAGCTTGTCGAGATAGGGGGGATTTTGCTGGAGCAGAATATCCCGCGCCAGCATGAGGCATGCTTCCTTTCCCTCGACTTCACCCGCGTGGATGTTGGCCTGGATGTAAACGACCATTCTGTCGTCGGCGTTCAGGTCGATGGGTGATGCGGGTGCCGGGTTTCCGATGATGAGAAGCGGGACCTGTCGGCCCTCCGTGCTCGTGCATAATTGTTCGACGCGCAGGAGAGGAGTCTGCTTCTGGAGTTCTTCGATGAATCGGATGACGTCCGCGTGTTTGGAAGTCTCCGTGAAATTGCTGGATTCGGCGATGGTGAGGGGTTTCTGATTTTCGGAGGAAAGACAAGGATGCAGTGCGATGACGATACAGATCATTGTGAGAACAATGGCGGGACATCGTTTGAAGCGCTCCATGGGTTTGTCCTTTCGAATGAATAAGTTGAGGTGGATCGATGTATGAATAAATATAGAGGATTTGCCGGTATTAGTCAAGAAAGAAAAAGTGTGGATGTGGGATGAAAGATGTTATCTTTTCAAAAAATGGCTTCTTTCATAGAACTACAATTTAATCCTCCAGCCACTCCGCCGCCGTTTTTGTGCTGGGATGGTCCGGTCCGTAGAATTTGAGAAAGATCGCATGCGCTTCCTGAAAATACGCCTTCGCTTTTTTCTTTTGGCCCAGTGCCTTCCACACCGAACCCAGGTTGTTCAAACGGATGGCCACCTTCGGGTGCTGATCTCCGTAGACGGCCTTGTCGATGGACAGGGCCTGCTCGTAATAATCAATGGCTTTCTTGTGATCGCCCAGGTCATGAACAACGCTGCCGAGTTCGTTTAAAAGAGAGGCGTCTTCTCCTTTCTCAGGGGGCAGTTTTTTTTCGGCAAGTATCCATTCGCCCACGTGCCGGGCTTCGAGGAAGGCCAACTGCTTTCTGAGGTAGCTTACCAGATTGCCCCCTTTATCCGAAGCCACGTCTTCGCGGCCGCAGCCCAGGGAGTGATAGATCCATTCTTCCGTCAACACCGGGTCAACGGTCTCCAGCGCTCCGCAGACAGACTCATAATAGGCGAACGCCGCCTCATGGCAGGCTTTTTTGTCTTGACTCCTCGTGACGGTAGACCATAATTCCTCGCGAAGGAGGGGCGTCAGCTGGTAGATCTTACGTGCGGTGTCGTATTCGATGAGAGACAGCTCCATTCCGCGTTCGGCATGCTTTTTCCATGCCATGAGGCCGGCCCTCTCACTAATCAGACGGATACCGTCCTCCTGGACGGGAAGGCGGAAAACGCTGAACCAGACCAGGAGTTTCTCCGTCTCTTTTCCCGCGCAGCCAAGAAGCTCGCGGATCAGGTGGGTTTTTATAAATTCTTCATGCTTTTCCCCGACGGCATTCAGCAGTTCGGACACTTCGGATTCGGCCATCTCGCCCACGAGGGTGTCCATCCATTCCATCAGCCTCGGGTTGCCCCGACCTGCGGCGATGAGCGCCGTCGCCATGTCTGCCTCGGGGAGTCTGAGTATGTGTTTCAGTTCCCTCGCCTTCTTCAGCTGCTCCGTCCTCCGGAAGCTGGTCAGCGAGACGGGCTCGATCCTTTCTTTCACGAGATCTTTTCCCTGCTCCGTCAGGGTGAAGGGATGCCTGCTGGTGATGATCATCTGGCTCATTTTTCCGCAGTTGGGCAGGGAGTGAAGAAGGGTCTTCACGATGGGGACTGCCTCTGGTATGGGAGCGCCGGGGCGCCCTTCTCCGGCGCCTTCGATGTTCTGTTCAAAATCGTCCAACAGGATCACGTAGCGGTTTTCCATGAAAGATTCAGCGCTCAATTCGGCCAACTTATCGGTGATTTCCTTTTCGGAGGCAAGAATTTCCAGACCTTTTTCATCGTGGGATAAGATGAACGCATCCCTGAGCGCGTCGAGGAGTGTGTACGCGTTCAGCTTGCCGTGGACGACGACGAGCGTGTGGTCGCTCAACCGTTCGCAGATCTTGCCTGCCAGACAGCTCTTTCCCAGTCCGCCCGTTCCTAATAGCAGGATGCCCACTTTGTCAGGATCATGCTTCAGTGCCTTGAGGCTCTGCTGCAGCGGACGGCGCCTGCCCACGAAACCCTCAAGAAGCACCTTAACATTGCTGTTCTTGAGGTAGGTATGGACGAGTCTTTTAACTTTCGGCCGGACCTTCTGGCCTTCCGTGACGATGGGAGCATGGCGCACACCCGAGCAGTACAGCCTGAGCATGGGCCATGCGGGCCGACTGCTGGATTTAAAATGCTCGATGAGCTCCACCCTGGCTCTCTGAACGGCGGAGAGGATGTCGCGACCGCGACTCAACTCGTGGTAGATGACCTCCGCCGCCTTCGAGGCCTGGTCGTCTGCTACGGATCGGCCCCAGCCCAAGACTGCGGGAAGGTTGTGTTTTTCGATGAGTTGGTGCGCGAACGAAACGGCCGCTTTTTCTTCCGGCGTTTCGCCCGTCCTGCATCCAGAAAGAAAGAGCAGTCTCGGCGGATTTTCTATGAGCGCGTCGCACCATAATCTTTCGGGAGTAACGTCTCTTCCGAACCCCTGTTCATCTTCCATGATGAAGAAAGGCTTGCCGTGTTCATCGATGTCCGCATGTCCGGAAAGATGCACGATGTCGTACGGCTCTTTTTCCAGTTGTTCTCGGAGACCCTCCAGCGATCCGGTGTCTTCGACTTCCATGTCGATCGCCAGTTTCTCCGTGACCCTGAAGACGGTTTCCTCCTCCCGTTCAAAGTCCAGTTCGGGCTCCACGTCCAATGCCGAACAGGCCATGAAAAGCAACCTGATCGGGCGATCCGCGGGTTGGAGTTTTTTCTTTTCGCCCCAGTCAGATACCCGACGGATTAAGTGTACGCGGCCCGGCGCTAGGAATACTCCGTTCTGAGCCATCAATTCGAAGGGCCAGTCAGAGACGGATTTACAGACAGACAATTCGAGAAGGAGAGGTTCACCCTGTTTGGCGGCCTCATCGAGAGCACGATTCAGATGCTTTGCATCGCCGTCTAAGAATCCGAAGAGTTTGTTGCCGATAGACTTTTGATTACTGCTTTGTAGCCAAAGCCGGTCGACTTCTTCCTGGGTGATTTCGTCTGCGGTCTGGTGGAAATGATCCTGGTGCTGATTTGCCACATCCGTCCAGACGATTCGATATACTTTTTCTTTTTCTGTAGGTTCAATGCTTATCCGATATAGAATTTGCATGGCCTTTTCCTTATCGTATAAAAAGGCATCGTACCTTATAAAATTGAAAGGCACACTGCTTCTGTGTGCCTCGCCTCTCAATGAATTTTGTATTCATCACGGAGATATTCTCCCCTGCTTCCTCCGTATTTCTATCGACTTATTATAATGAATAGTTACAAGAATGTCAATCTGAATATTCGGACACGACAGTCACTGTTTGTTTTTTACATACCTTGCCACTTTCTCGTGTGTCGCGAACCAAACGCCGTTGAATGTCTTCACGTGCTGGATGAGTTTTTCGAGCATGGCGATGCGGCTTCGGTGGCCGATGTATTTGGGGTGCATCGTCAATACGAAGAGCGTGCCCTCCTCGACCGCTTTTTCGAATTCGGCAGCCCAGATGTCGAACACGTCCATGGGCTTGATGTGGGGACGGATGTTGGAGAAGCGGTCGAACCCGAAGTAGGGGTAGTCGTCCAGGAGCCATTCGACGAGGAGCTCGACCACACCCGTCGGTTTCCCCTCGATGATGATTTCATACGGCCGGTCGTCGGCCATGAGACTCGAGTCGTAGATCAGATCCATTTCCTTGATGAGCTTCACCGTGGCCTGACTGAAATCCCAGGAGGGCGTACGGATACCCACGGGCGCTTTGCCCGTGATCTCTTTGAGCGTTTCGTACGATTTTTTCATCAACCGGCGTTCCGTCTTCTCGTCGAGGAGCGCGTTGCGCTCATGGATCCAGCCGTGCATGCCGACTTCGTGTCGGCCTTTGGAGACGATGGCATTTATCTTGCCAGGATGGAGGAGCGCAGTCACCGCAGGGACGAAAAAAGTGGCGGAGATGTTATATTTATCCAAGAGGCTGAGAATGCGCGGAATTGCGGCTCGTGCGGCATACTCTCCCTGGGAAAATACACCGGGAGAGAATTCCTTGTCCCTCAAGGCGTTTGTCTCGGAATCGAAATCGAAGGAGAGAGCCACGGCCACTCGAGTGCCGTCGGGCCAGGTCTTCGGAGTCAGGTCTTTGCCGGCACGGACGTTCCCTACGAGGGATTTGACTTTGTCAATGCTCCAATCCCACGGTTCTTTTTACTTTTTATCCTGAGCGAGCAAAATTCCGGTCATCCAAATGATCGTCGTCATAACGATGCATATTTTTATTTGTTTCATGGTTTCCTCCTTATCAATTTTTTACATCAAGGGCTCATTCCACGGGCTGGATGAGTTTCGGAGTCCTTTCGCCGGAGATCAGAGTTTTCGATGCGCGTACGACGCCGCGGATGATCCTGATCATGTTCTGGACGTCGAGGGTTTCGTATTCGTCGTCGGGATTGTGGGTCAGGGGGTCGTTCGTGCTCTTGATGCCTGCCAACGTATGGGCGACGACTCCTTCACGCGCGAAGGAAATGTTGTCGGAACCGAAGAAGAGTCTTTTCGTGATTTCCGGTCCTTCGATGAGCTGCAGCGGATCGTCGCCGAGCGATTCCTGCATGATGGATCCGAGGTCGGACCGTTCCCAGCCCGTGAGGTAGCAGACCGGCTTTCCTTCATCCGAGGGTTTGCCGATCATCTCGAAATTGATCATCGCGGCGATCTTGTCTTTCGGGACAGGCAGATCTTTGACGAGCTGACGGGATCCGACCATGCCGACTTCCTCGGCTGTGAATGTAACGAAGAGGATGGAGCGTTTGTTTCCGCCCGCCCTGGCATAATACTGGGCGAGGGAAATGACGGCCGTGGTTCCCGAAGCGTTGTCCTCCGCGCCGTTGTAGATGTTGTCCTCAGCATCACCGCGCACGCCGATGTGATCGTGGTGGGCGCCGAAGATGATGAATTCATCCTTCAGTTGAGGATCTGTTCCTTCGAGGTAACCGATGACATTCGCCAGCCGGACTGTTTTCTCAGGATTATCGGGATTTCGCCGGTCTTTGTACGTGTACTCGAATTCATGCCGGTAGTCGGGGAACCGGGGGAATGTTTTCAATCCGGCCGACCCGAATTGGGCGGCAATGTAATCTTCGGCCATCCGGATGTCTTCTGAGAATGACCATCGGCCTTTGAGGCTATCGGAGGAAAGAAGCTTGATGTGGGCGTCGACTTGATCGACAGTGATGTTGACATCCTTCACGCTTTGCTGCGCGCAGAGCAAAACGAGCATAATACCGGCAAGGATGATGATTCCTGCCTGTGCGATGCGGTGTTTGAGCAGACGCTGTAATCGGTCGGACATTGGATTTTCCTTTCGAATTGATTCTTGATATGAGCAGACCGTTTATTTTCGGCCGATCCGATTTTGGATGGGGAACGGCCGTTCCGCCTCTCCTTTGTAAACGGCCTGGGTGAAGTCGATGTGCCTCATGGGAGGCTGGGTTGTGATTTCCTCGAAATAGTGTGCGGAAAGTCCCATTGTGCGGCCAAAGATGAACAAAGCCTTGGCAAGTTTCGGGTCGAGTCCCATGTCCGCGATGATGGCTCCGATGACGCCGTCCACGTTGATGGGGAGCGAGATGCCGCGGACTTCTTCAAGGATGTCGCCTGAGATTTTAGAGATGGCGACGCAGGTTCCTGAGAGACCGGTGGATTGGGCCAATTCCCAGAGTACGTCTCGTCGGGGATCTTGCGTATGGACTCTGTGTCCCATGCCCTCGATGCGTTTTCCGGCTTTAACGTATTCGGACATGACCTGCCGGGTTGCGTCCTCGATGGACAGATTTTCTTTTTCTGCGAGTCCAGCACACGACCGGAAGAAGGATGCGGCTTTCTCGCCGGCGCCGCCGTGCACATCCGTGATGGCGCCCACACCATGTGCTATGGCGACTTCGTAGGAGGCTCGCACGGAAGAGGCGATGAGGGTTGCCTGGGCTGAAGGTGGCGTGACGCCGTGGTCGATGGATGCGACGATCATAGCCTCTATCATCCGTGTTTTGGCCGGATTGGTCTTTTTCCGGCCTGAGATGACAGCATAGACAAGTTCTGAAAACGACGAATTGGATTCCATAATTTTTAGGACTGAGCTGTTTCCCAAGCTGCTGGCCAGGTAAGCGGCGAACCGGCCGAGACAGAACACTGTCTTTTCAACGCGGGCGGACTTTTCTTTGGGCTGATAAAAAGATAGTTCCTCATCGGTCAGGATGTATTTTGAGAGTGTCTTGGAGAGGTCTTCGTCGGGATTTCGATAAACCTTTGGGGTTGGTTTTTTTACCGCTTCGATGGCAAGATGCGTCAACGAGTTGACGCAGTCCGAATCGGGCAGCTCGCCTTGAATGATGAGGTGAGCCGCTTCAATGAACGAAGCGTGCCGGATGATGTCCTGCAGTCTGTATCCTCTGACGACGAGGTTGTTGGGTTCGACTTTGGTGATGAGCGTACCCCAGGTCGGTTTCGGAGGCGGCGCCTCCCAGATGTGTCGCATCTGCTCGTAGTAACGCTCGGATTTGAAATAGATCTTTCCTTTTAGTTTGTCCTGGACGGCTTTGATGAGGTCGAACTGACTGTTAACAACGGTCACGCCCGCCGATTCGAGCGCTTCTTTTTTGGATTTGAATGTGCCCGTTTCCAAACCGGGCGTGACAATGGCCCCTGCATGGCCCATCGTCTTCCCTTCGGGTGCGTGCGCGCCGGATACGACCGCGATGAGCGGCTTGGGATACTTTTCGGGATGTTGTTTGATGTCTTCTGCGAGCAGCTCTTCCTGACAGCCGCCGATCTCCCCGGCGACGATGACGAGGTCGGTGTTCTCGTAGCCCATGGACAACGGAACGAGATCGCGGAACGTTGATCCGACGGCACCGTCTCCGCCCACGCCGATGACAGCGTTCTGTGCGATGCCCACGCTCGCCATGGCGTCGGACATGTGGTAGAGAATGGCTCCGCTGCGCGAGATGATAGTCACGCCATGGGAGCCGAATTTTCCGGGTTCGGTTTCTTCCGGATAAAACACATCCGGCAGCATCCCGATCTTGATCCGCTCTGGCGGAAAGATGAGACCGGGTGTATTCCCTCCGATGAGGAGCGTGTTGTGCTTGCGCGCGGCGACGAGAATATCGCGCACGTCTCTGAGTGGAATGCCTTCTGTAATGAGCACGACGAGGGGAATCCCTGATTGGATGGCTTCGATTGCGGCGTCTTTGGCCGTGGCGTGGTGGCGCCAGACGCTGCACGCGACGATGTCGGGATGGTCTGCGAGCGCTTCCTTCACAGTCTCGTAGACCGGAATGACTTCGTGTACACGACTGCCTCCCATGCCGGGTGCTACGCCGGCGGTAACCGTAGTCCCGAAGTCGTGCATCAGGCCGGCATGTTTCGAACCCTGACCTCCGAGGCCGATGATGAGGGTTTCGAGTCGATTTGTTTCAGCGATGCGCTTTGCAAGATCAGGTCGAATATTTTTTACTAAATAGTATAATATACCGTCTACGGAAATGATGCGGGATTGCATCAGAAAATATCCTTTCTAATTGACATATTCAGGAAAAATTGAAAATACGAAATTCGAATGTCGAAATTCGAAACAATATCGAAATACGAAATCCGAATGATCAAAACATCATTTGCTCTTTTGAAGGATTGCTCCGAAAATGTTCATAAGTTCATGTGATTCTTGTTCGAGTTGTTTACGTTCTTTCTCAAGTTCATAAGTGTTGCACATGGCTAACACTCGGAGCCAGTAACGGCTTTCTTTTGACTCTTTTCTACAAATTTTAATGCGCACGATGAAGTCTTTTTTACTCAAAGCCTCATTGGCTTCGATGTAGTTCGCACCCACCGAACCGGAGGAACGAAGAAGCTGCTTGCAGTCGTCGATATTCATCAGTTCTTTTGGTATCAATTTTACAAATGCTCTGATCGCTTTCGCGAATTCCAGCGTTCGATCTTCAAGATCGTAGTGTTTAGAATTTCGGGTTTCTGTCATTCGTATTTGTTTCTTATTTCGAATTTCGATATTCGGATTTAATTATTACACCTTTCTTCCCAATCGCCTATCACTTATTGCCCATCACCTTTAATTCTCTTTCTTTAATGCTTGCTGAATGCCTTCTTTAATAATCTCCGCCATGATGGTCTGGTTGCCCACGGTGATGTGCATGTCTTTCAGGGATTCGGGTGTTTCCCGTCTGGCTTTTTCCAGATAATCCCTGGCGCTGGGAAGGTCCGTACCCACCATGCGGCCGTAAACGGGAAGCATCCGCTTGCCTTCCCTGTGCCGCTGGCGAAGGCACTCCACAAGGCCGCGAATGAACGTGTCGCAGCTAGAGATGCCGCCAAAACGGGAGGTAATGATGAGGTCGACGATATCGTAGTCCATTAAGAGATGGAACATCTCGGCCACGTTTTTGAGTGTAGGCCCGCCGCCCGAGTCCATGAAGTTTACGGGGATGACGCGACTGTCGAAAAAGCGGTCGCCGATGTTTGCGACTTCATCGATGGAGAAAATGCCGTAGCCCGCGCCGCCCGGCACGAGGCCGATGTAGAGTTTGTTAGGGTCCTTTGTATGACCGATTGGCAAGAGGTCGACGTAGGGGAATCCCGCAGCGCGGGCGCGAACTTCGTTGGGAGTCGGCTCGGACACGTCGTGCCGCACCTCCCGGATGCCCAGGAGCTTGAAGAGACCGGTCTGACGGAATAGGCCGTTGTCGTCGAGGACGATCTTGGCGTCGGCAGCGACAGGGCCGTTCGGAGTGATGATGAGTGGATTGATCTCCGCGACTTTGCAATCATACTTCTGAAAGGTCATATACATTTTCGTGATGACATCTTTCAGATTTTCCAGATGACGTTTACCGTTCTCGAAACCATCAGCCAGGAACGCTACGGCTGCCTTGGCTTTGTCGTCGGGACAGGTTTTCTCGTTTTCGGAAAACTCGATTCGTAGGATTTTTTCGGGTGTTTCCTCGGCCACCTGTTCGATGTCGACGCCGCCGGAGGGGCTGACGATGAGGACGACAGCGAAATCCACGGGGTTCATCGTCACACCGATATAGCAGGAACCGATTTCATCAACAGCTTCTTCGAGCATGAGCATGTCGACCTTATAATCGCGGATTTTTTTGCCCAGCATCTCGCCGGCGAGTTTTACCGCCTCGTCGAGGTTTTCAGCCTTCTTGATACCGCCGGCCTTCCCTCGGCCGCCGATCAAGATGAGGCATTTGAGCATTGTTGGGTAGCTCAGATCCTTGATGTCTTTGATCTGATCGGGTTGGCATATGATTCCGAATTGTTTTGGAATGGGAATTCCTTCATGCTCGAATACTCGTTTTGCTTCGTTTTCATAGAGACGCATTGATTCCTCGTTCGGTTTGGAATACGACGACTGTGTCGTCGTGCATGTATGCATCGACAAGTCGATGCACTCCTGGATTATTTTCTCGGTTTTAATTTCTCTCGTGTGTATTCCAACAATCCTCCCGCTTCCATAATGGCCCTCATTTCCGCAGGGAGCTTCGGGAATGAAAACATCTGGGAGCCGACTTTGATCCTGCCTTCTGCTGCATCGACTTCCACGGTGTCCCCTTCTTTATAAGCTTGAACGGCCTCAGGGCACTCGATGAGGAGAAGCCCCTGATTTATCGAGGCGCGGTAGAAGATTCGTGAAAAGCTCTCGGCCACAATGGCCTGGATGCCGACGGCTTTGAAGCCCAAGGCTGGCTGCTCGCGGGAGCTGCCGCATCCGAAGTTTTTTCCGGCGAAGATGATGTCGCCGGCCCGGACGTTCTTAGCGAATTCCGGGTCGAGATCCTCTAAAAGATACGGTTTGATCTCCTCGGCAGTGGCGCACGTATAGGTGTATTTGCCCGGGAAGAGCATGTCCGTGTTAACGTCGCCGCCGTATTTCCAAACCTTCATCTCACGTCTCCTTCCTGGGATCGGTGATTTTTCCGTGGATGGCGGATGCAGCGACGGTGGCCGGACTGGCGAGATAAATTTCGGCCTCCTTGCAGCCCATGCGGCCCTTGAAATTCCGGTTGGCCGTGCTCAGGCATTTTTCACCGGGCGCTAAAACACCCTGGTGCGCTCCGAGGCACGGGCCGCAACCCGGGGGGAGGAGGACGCCGCCCGCTTCGACGAGTGCGTCAATGTATCCTCCCTTCATCGCTTCGAGGAAGACGGTTCGCGATGCGGGAAGGATGAGGAGGCGTGTGTGCGGCGAGACCTTTTTCCCTTTCAGGATCTGGGCAGGGGTTTTAAAGTCGCTTAGCCGGCCGTTGGTGCACGTGCCGAGGAAGCACTGGTCGATGGGGATGCCTTCGGCTTCGGAGACGGGCTTCACGTTGTCGACGGTGTGGGGGAATGCCACGACCGGTTCGATCTTTAATGGGTCGTATTCGAGTTTGAGGATGTACTCTGCGTCAGGATCTGCCCAGACAGTTTCGTAATCACTCGACGCGATGTGTTGTTCGCTCAAAAATTTCTGTGTGATTTTGTCCGCAGGGAAGACGGTGATCTTGGCTCCCATCTCCACGCCCATGTTGGCGACGGTGAAACGGTCGTCCATCGTCAGATGTTCGATATCGCCATGGAACTCAACGGCCTGGTAGTTGGCGCCGTCCGCTCCGATGTTGCCGATGATGGACAGGATCAGGTCTTTTGCTGAGGAAGGCGGGTTGAGTCGTCCCTTTAATGTGATCTTGATAGTCGGAGGGACTTTGAGCCAGGTTTCACCCGTGAGTAAAAGAGCGGCCGCTTCTGTTCGGTCGATGCCCGTGGCGAAGGCTCCTACAGCGCCGTACGAGCAGGTGTGGGAGTCGCTGCCGACGATGAGGTTGCCGGGGAGGGCGAATCCTTTCTCGTATAAGACTTGATGGCAGATACCCTCGCCCATGTCGAAGAAGTTTTTCAGGCTGTGTTTCTTGACGAATGCCCGGATTTTCTGATGTCCTACTGCGTTCTTCTCGGTCGCCGCTGGTATGACGTGGTCGAGGACAATGATGGGAAAGTTCGGATCGACGACACCGTATTCATCCAGTTCTTTCCCGATCTTTCCGATGATGGCGGATGTGTTGTCGTGGGTCAGGAGATGGTCGGGCTTCACAGTCACGATCTGGCCGACTTCGACCGAGTCGTCTCCCGATTTTTTTGCCAAGATTTTTTGGGCGAATGTCATTCCCATCATTCGTATCCTTTGTATTATAAAGCGTTCATTTTCGACCGAGAACCTTGATCATGAACAGTCGGTCATGGACTTCGAATCCATGTTTTTCGTAGAGCGTACGGGCATGTCGATTGGATCGTCTTACGGCGAGATGCAGCGCTCGAATGTTGAGGAGAATGCATTCTTCCTCCAGAAATCGTAGGGTTTGCTTCCCGATGCCTCGACCGCGATAAGGCTTGCGGATGTAGAATTCGTCGATGAAGGCATCTCGGCCGTGATACTCCAGACTGAATCCAAACGTCAGGACGATATAGCCGACGGTCTGGCTGTCATCGTCAATCATCCAGACTCTACCCATGTCGTCGTCCGAGAGGATCATCCTTAATGCGTCCCTCGCTTTTTCTTCATCGAAGGGCACGCGATCGAAGAGGTAGAATTCGGCCATACATTCAAGGAGGATTTGCATGTCCTCACGGCCTGCCAGCCGAAATGAGACTGTCATCTTTAGATCATCCGATGCCATTGATTCTATCCTGACAGGAGTCCGCCCCGCTGGTAGATTTTCATCTGGATGTCGGAGAAGGGTTCCGCCGGAATGGTGTCGCCTGTTTTGTGACGGATGATCTTCCCTTCCTCCAAATGGATAGTGATTGTTTCGCCGTCCTGAATACCGGAATCCACCAAGTCTGATGTGACAATGGGCAGCCCGGCGTTGATGGCGTTCCGTTCGTAGATAGCGCCGAAGGATTTGGCGATGATGGTCTGGACGCCCAGGCTTTTAAAGCAGTCCACGGCCTGCTGGCGGGAGGAGCCCGCGCCGAAGTTGGCGCCTGTGATGACGATGTCTCCGGGTTTCGCTCTTCGGGCAAAGTCCTCCCATCCCTTCAGGTTGTCGAAAGTGTATTGGCCCATCTGAGCGATGTCCGTGATAGCCAAATAACGGTTGTGGAAGATCATGTCCGTGTCGATGTTGTCCTTGCCGATGACCCAAACACGACCTGTAAGGCGGGTCGGTTTATTCTTTTCTGCGGATGGCACGGATTTTCTCTTCGGCGTGGAGGACACGTCTCGCAGTTTGAAGACCGATGGTTTTTTAGGAATCGAATCCGCTGCGGCGATGACGCCCGCGACGGCTGAAGCAGCGGCTGTTTCCGGGGAGGCCAAGTAGACGTCGCCCTTGCCCTGCTTTCCTGCGAAGTTCCTGTTGCCCGTGCTGACGGTGACTTCACCCGGTCCGTTCTGGCCGATCTGTCCGGCTGCGCAGCCTGCGCAGCCGGCGTTCCCGACGAGGGCTCCTGCTTTCATGAATGTGTCGATGAATCCCTCATCGAGACAGCGCTGCCAGATTTTTCGCGTAGCCGGGACGATTTTTAGGACGACGCCTGGGGCTACCTTTCGGCCTTCTAAGATTTCGGCTGCCGCTTTCATGTCCTCGAAACGGCCGTTCGTGCAAGAACCGATGAATGCGGAGTCGATCTTCGTTCCTGCGACTTCGCGGGCCGGGACGACGTCCTCTGGATGACCGGGTTGAGAGATCAACGGCTCGAGGGTCGAGAGGTCGATTTCGACGGTTCTATCGTAGCGGGCGTTTTTGTCGGCGTACACAGGATTGAATGTCTTGTTCACAGACAAGTCATTCACAGACAAGTCATTCACAGACAAGAATGTCTGTGATACTGTATTTTTGAAATGGTGAAGGACATCGTCGTTGGGTGGGAACAGGAGGATGATGCCCCCCATTTCCGTGGCCATAGAGGCGATGGTGATTCGGGAGTTGAGGGAAAGTTTATCGACACTATCTCCATATAATTCTGCGGCGCACCCGAGAAGACCCGATGCGCCGAATTCCTGGAGGAGTCGCAGTGCGACGTCTTTGGCACTCGTGTTTTTGGGCGGCGTTCCCTTGAGAATCACTTTAATGGATGGAGGCACTCTGTACCAAACTTTTCCGTAGGCCCATGTTGCAGCGATGTCCTGGTCGCCCATGCCCTGACCGAATGCGCCGATGGCTCCGAGGATGTTGGCGTGGGAGTCCGTGGAGACGAGCGTGCCGCCGGGCACGACCAAGCCTTCGTCGATGGCGATGTGTGTACCGATGCCTGATTCGATGTCAAAAACTCTGATCCCGTGTTCGCGGGCGAAAACACGGCAGATTTGCTGGTTGGAGGCGTATTTCTGGTCGGAGCCGGTCGGGTTGCAGTCGAAGGTGAAGAACGTCTTTTGCGGATCATCGATTCCGAGGTTGCTTTCGCGGATGTTTTTGACAACGTTTGCACCGCCGAAATCACGAGCGATGCGGGCGTCGATGCGGATGTCGGCGATGTCGCCCGGTGTGACGGTCCCGTCGGCATGATTGCTCAATATTTTTTCTATGATGGTCTGAGCCATGACTTCTCCATGAAAAATGTCAAATGACAAAATCCCAATGCCAAATCAAATCCCAATGACCAATATTCCAATGAAACAACTTAACTGTCAATTGGAATTTTGGCATTGGGGCTTCATTTGACATTTGAACTTTAACATTTGGATTTATCGTGTTCAATCTTGTCGGATGTGTATAAATTCATTCCTCGATCAGCATCCCCTTTTCCTTCATCACCAGCGGATCGAACGTGGCAAAATCCGCTTGATGGATGAAGATCGTTTCCACGACCTGAGGACGGCCGTCGCCCTCTTTTGCGTGGCAGGCGATGGTATTGATGATGTCATCGGGGAGTCCGCACTCTCGGGCGAGAAGAGCGCCGGAGATGGGGTGTCGGGCGTATTTTCCGGAGAGGCTCTTGTGGTAACCGCCTTTTCCGTCGGGCTCGATTTCGACGAGTTTACCCACGTCATGGAGGAGGCCGCCGGAATATAATCTGTCAAAGTCGATTTTGTAGGGAAGCGATTGGTAGTTTTCCGCCTGTGCTTTTCCCAAGGCGACGGCGCCCTCGGTCACGGCGACGATGTGTTCGACGAATCCGATGCCGTGTGTGTCCGTGAGGAGCGTGAATGGCATTCGCCGGATTTCTTCAGTTGTTTTCCAATTTCCCCGCTCGCAGGCGATGACGAACGTTTGGACGACTTGGTTGCGCAGGTTTTTATCGCGAATCGCATCAAGCTGCTTGTGGAAGAGGGATTCGATGTCTTTTGTCTGGATCATTATGTGTCTCCATGTGTATGAATTCAACTGTCGATTAAGATAGACAAGTTCTGGCAAAAACGCAATATTCCACTCTTCGATTTGTCAGGCAGGTGTAGTCCGCCTGCGAGGTGGACTACGCCTGAAACACTATCCATCCAGCCCCCGCACGAACGCGTGCACACACTCCGGCAGCTTCGGGCTGTATCCCCCTTCCATAACGATAAAGGTCGGTTTTTTCATGCCGGCGATGGTTTTTCCAATCTTCCCATATGAGGCAATTTTTAAGTTGAGATGGGTTAAAGGATCCTCTGCGAACGTGTCGAAACCGACCGAAATACACAGAATGGATGGGTTGTACTCTTCGATTTTCTCACAGGCGATTTGCATGGTCTTTAAATATTCCTCCTCTCCTGTTCCGGGCGGCAAAAGAAAGTTGAGTGCGTTCTGTTTTGATTCAAGGCCGGTCCCCGGGTACAGAGGACTCTGGTGGATGGAAACGTAGAGAACGGATTCATTTCCCAGAAAAATATCCTCCGTGCCGTTTCCGTGATGGCAGTCGATGTCTAAAATCGCAATTCTTTTTTCGAGATTTTCTTCCAGATATTTGGCCGCGGCGACGGCGATGTTGTTGAAGTAGCAGAATCCCATGACGCGTTGTTTCATCGCATGATGTCCTGGAGGACGCATTAGAGAGAAGGCAGTCTCACCGTTCAAGGCCGAGTCCAGCGACTGGATGGCCGAGCCTGCGGATAGGAGAGCCAGGTCGTAGATATTGGGCAGGACGGGGGTGTCCCAGTCGAAGAAGGTGCCCGCTTTCACGCTCGATACCATCTCCTCGGAGTGAACGCGAAGGACATCTTCTTTGCTGCAAGGCTGGGGTTCGACAAACGAATAGTCTTTTCTTTTTAGATATTCATGCACGACACGGATTCTTTCCGGTGATTCGGGATGGCCGGGGTAGCCGTAAGACAGACACAAAGGGGAGAAATAAATTTTCATACATTTTTTCCTTGCGTACTCAGCCATTATTCAGTTTTGGAAAAGAATGTAAAGGAAATGAGGATGAATGTCAAATGAAAAGAATACATGGTTTGGTATGTCAAATTCGGTCTTGGATTTCGGTTGTGAATTCCGTACATTTGAAAAATTTAATAGGGGATAATTACCTATGATGAAATATAAGATTATCGCCAATCCGATTGCAGGCAGAGGGACTGCGGAGCAGGCGATCCCTCGTGTTGAATCCCTGCTGGGCCAGTATGGACTGGACTTTGAGCTCGTCCGAACAGAGCGTCCCTGGCACGCCGCCGAACTGGCGAAGGAGGCTGTTCGGGACGGATACGATGTGATTGTGGCCATGGGAGGCGACGGCACGGCAAACGAAGTGCTCAATGGACTGCTGCTGGCGAAAGAGGCGGGCGACGGGAATGGTGTTATGGGTGTTCTGTGCGTGGGCAGGGGAAATGATTTTGCTTACGGCGTGGGGATTCCTTCGGGGCTGGAGGAAGGCTGCAGTGTTTTGGCGCAAGGACGCAAACGGATGATCGATGTAGGAAGAACCGTCGTCGATTCTTCGCAATCCCGTTTTTTCGGAAATGGTGTGGGCATCGGGTTCGACGCGGTTGTGGGGTTTGAGGCGGCCAAGATGAAGCATTTGCACGGCTTCCTCTCTTATCTCGTGGCGGCGCTGAAGACACTTTTTATCTACTACAAAGCTCCAACTGTTCAAATCGAATGCAACGGGCAAACATGGACCCAGCCTTCTCTGATGGTGTCTGTTATGAACGGCCGACGGATGGGGGGTGGTTTCATGATGGCGCCTGAGGCCGAACCGGACGACGGTCGATTTGACCTCTGCATCGCAGGGATGGCGAGCCGGCTTCGCGTGCTCAGCCTGATGGGCCATTTCATGAAGGGGACGCAAATGGGGGAAGATCCGATTCGCATGGAAAGATCTGCTCGTGTCATTGTGACTGCGGTCGAGGGAGTGTTGCCCGCCCACGCCGACGGGGAGACATTGTGCA
>JBDRSZ010000436.1:0-5504 GCA_043824415.1 bacterium
TCTTATTCGAATACCAATATTCGGTGTTCAGCAAAATTTGTCTCAAAGTTTTCGTCCGAAAGGAGCCAAAAATCTCGTATTCCCTATGTGACATTCTCGTTAACGAAAAGGTTAACTAACTGATAATAATAACCCCATGCCCCTTTCAATCGGAGGTTACTGTTCACATGATAAATGGAAGAGGCACGGGGTTCATAATACATGCGTTGCGTTTTTTCATATTGAGATGCCCTTAATCCCAGCGTCAATTCCAGACTTTTGATCTTCCATCGATCCTGAAAATACGCGGCGTACTGCCATGCGCGTCCGGTCCTACTGAAAAATGTAATCGTATCGTTCATCGTGGCCGTATACCTCGAATCAAACTGGGAAATCCAAGTTCCCAAGCGCAGGGTATGCGAAGGTGAAACGTGCCAGTCCGTATCCATCCGGAAGGTCATGTCCTTTATGTCGTTGTCCTGTACCGACGCAAAACCGAACCCCCTCCTCCGGGCCGTACTGTCGTTCGGCAGTGACTGACCCTCCATGCTCGTGCTCCTGTCGTACGTGCTGAAGTACTTCGAATACGCAACGAGCATATCGGTATGCAGGCGGTTGTTCCACTGCCGCGACCACTTCCCGCTCGACCCAAGATTGCCCCATCGTGTAAAATCCTTCGTCTCCAGCGCAGCCCCTTCCTCGGATCCTGGAAATCGAAATTCCATCCCGCTGTAGTCCTGCGATTTGTCCAGATCGTCCTTCCCGCTGTAAAAGCTGACGGTCAACACATCCTTCATTGAAGGAAACAGCGTCAGCTTGCTGTTGAGATCGTAAAAATAAAATGCGGGCTGGAATTCGGCCTGCTGCATGCCGCCGAATTGCATTCCTCCCCTGACACCAGGACCGACGCTGCCCGATTCCTCACCGGTCATCAATTTGTAGATGCTGTCGTACAGCGGACTCCGGATGAAGTCCGTGTATGAGCGCCGTGCAGCAAGCAGAAAAGTCCCCTTATCGAAGAGGGGGATTTCAACGTATGCGTTGGCGCTCAACAGATTCGCCCCCATCCCGAAACGCAGATTGTTCATATCCCCCGACTTTCCCGTCAGGTTGACCACACTCGAGATCCGCCCGCCATACTGCGCGGGAAAACCACCCTTAAAGACCTGGATGTCCTTGATGGCATCGGCGTTGAACGCGCTGAAAAAACCGAAGAAATGATCCACATGATAGATGGTCATGCCGTCGAACAGGATTAAATTCTGATCCGGCGTCCCTCCCCGCACGTACAGTCCCGATTCCCCCTCGCTCGCAGCACTGATGCCGGGCAGGAGCTGTATCGACCGAAACACATCCACCTCTCCGATGCTTGGCAAGGAAGAGAGTTGGCGGGGGGAGATCGTCACCTGACTGACCTCCTTCGTAGAAGCTTCCAGCATCTCCCTGTTGGCCGTGACCACAACGCCTTCGCCACTGAGTACGGTCGGCTCCAATTTAATCTGAAGTGCGGGTATTCCCTCGGATTTGTTGTTCAACCCGATGACTTTTGAAATATAACCGATATAGTAGACTGTCAGTGAGCACGGACCCACAGGTGCGTTCACGATTACAAAATACCCGTCCGTATTCGTGGCACTCCCATAATTTGTACCTTTGATGAACACATTCGCGAACGGTAGAGCCTCGCCGCTCCATGCATCCTTGATAAATCCTTTGATATCTTTGCGCGCTGCTTTCTGAGCGAACGAATTCCCTGCAGCAGCAAGGAGAATGCCCAGCCAAAACAGAACAATGATGCCGGGTTTCACGCTATGGTGATATTTCCGCATTCGACTTCCTCCACCGATAAAAGGCAATCCACAAAATGGTATTCTTTCGATTCTACTTTAGCGGTTGAATGACAATTTTCATTCTTCAATGGATCTTGTATCCGAAGCCAGCTGTACCTTTGCCCAAACTTTAAACGAGCTGAGCATTCCCATCCGTGCACCCGCTCCGGGTCCCCCGCCGGGTCCGCGCCCCCCGCCCCCGCGCATACCGCCTCCACCCCTTCCACCACCACCGCGCATGCCTCCGCCCATTTCTCCTCCCATCCGGTCACCCATGGCGTCCAAATCGATCTCAGGAATTTCAAATCCCAAGCCGATCAACGCTCCTTTTTCAGCTCCGACAGCATAAGGATACTCCTCGCTCCGCAACAACGGAACCTTCAGCTCGTAGACGAACGATCCGGTGATTGTGCTCAGATGAACATCGATTCCCGACGCTTCAGTCATCGACATGCGTTCACCCTCATCCTCTCCGGATTCGAGAACCTCCAATTCGGACATCGAACTCTCGAACATCTCCATCATCCGTTCTCGATTCTGCTCATCCTCCATTCTCATTGGCGGCATGCCCGCTCCCTGCATTCCCATCGGATACCGTATTCCGAACGTTTTTTTCTTTCCGCCCTCCGAATCCAACCAGACGATCAATCCCCTCCCCCTCATCTGTCGCTCTAGGCCGGAATCATTAACAACCAGACATACATACAGAAATTCCTCGTTGTTGAGCAGGCCGACAGCCGCATCCTGACCCTCGATATAAGTCATCGCATTCTGCCATTCCGTGTTCAGGCCATCGATGCTCACTCCCCGATCTCTCCAGACGCTGTTTAGTGTTATCTTCTTACACCCGCTCAATCCTGCTCCCATCAAAAAGACTGCGGTCGTCCAACATAACGAACGGAGTAAAAAGACCGCTTCCATTCGTTTTAATTGCGCCTTCATTCCAAATCCTCCTCATTTGATTCGATTGGAAAGAGGGCAGCCCATCTCGACAGGATGCCCTCTCTGTTATGGGAAGAGTATGACTTTTATTTCATCAATACCATCCGTTTGGTCGTTGACATCTCGCCCGCTTCGATGTGACATACGTATACGCACGGCCTGGAACTGCCTTCCTCCTGATTCTGTCTATTAGACAATCCCATCGTCGATTTCATTCCATACAGAATGGACAATAATCTCGTCTCATTAATCCACGTTATTCAAAACAAATTTATAGATTGGAAATTATCAGCAGTCTGATAAAAGGACCAGAAAAATCAAGATCAAGCGTACGACCATTAATAGTGTATTGGACATCTTCCGAAAACTCTTCGTAATATTGGGAGTCCACTTTCACTTTATTGACTTCTAAAAAACGATAACCGAATTCCAGACCTATATCGACATGATTAACAAGTCTCCGTCTGATATTTGATGCAATAACAAATCCCCATGAATTACCATGAAGGGAAGAAAATATTACAGCGGCGTTGGGTACTTCGTCGATTAATCTTGCCATACAACGAACCAAATTGAATCCAAAACCAAAGCGATAATCCGGAGAGATTGAATGATGATAATCGATACCCAAAAATGGACAATATGCTTTTATTTTATAATTAATTTTCCCCTCTGCTGTTTCACCATCATCCGATATCAATTCTACCGGAGGATGTTGGATATGGAATAAATAATTGAATCCCAATTTTACTGAAAAATTTGAAACGAAACGATACATGAATCCACCGGATAAATCGTACGTGAAACGAATCTTATGATAATCCTTAAGATCTTGTCGATTTAGATATATATTATTTATGTCATCCATTTTAGGGATATGAATGCCGCCGCCAAGAAACAAGTCGAATTTACTTTGTTGAGCAAAAATCGATTCCGTACAAAGAAACAATACCAAAAACAATGCGCCTGATTGATACGCTTTACGTAGATTCATTTTCTCCTCCTCGCTTTTTAAAAAGCAATAGTAAGCACTTCCATAGTGAATGAACCGTATCCATAAAAATACCCAGACAGAAATCCGGGTATCGGTTAAAGTGATCCGAAAAGTTCGCCATTCGATCAGACGACATCCACGATAAACGACTCTATCCCTCATCAAAATGGAACACTGGACGAATCCGGCCTCTCCCTCCTCGATCCCCTTTTTTCTGACTGCCGCCTCCCAAAAGGCGGTCCGGGAGGGCGACCTCCGGGCAGGCCCAATCTTTGCTCGAGACGTTTTTTCTGCTCGTCGGTCAAAATCGAATCCAGTTCGACTTTCAAAGAATCCATCATCGACCGGAATTCCTTCTGATGTTCGGACATCCGCCGGAAATGCTTCCTCACGATCTCCCTCATCGCTTTCTTCTGGGAATCATCAGGTTCGATGATGCCCTCCATTCGCTGGGAAAATCCTTCGTCCGTTCTCATACGAAAGATCCTCTGTTCGAACCGGTCCCGCATCACGGCTCCATGAATCAAGGCGCCGAGCACCATCCCGACCAGCAGTGTCAGGATTAAAATCAGAGCAGTTTTGTATTGAATTTTCATGACCATCACTCCATAGCGAACGTGATCGTAGGATCAAACGCTTCTTCCAAAGTCAGCTGTGGTTCAGCAAAAGCACCCGCCAACGACACGCGGTCGCTCTTGATGATATTGTAGGATAAAAGAACGACGATGACGACCGCAACGCCCACGGCAACGGGCCTGAAAACCGCAACCAGTGCTTCAAAAAATGCTTCCCCATTCTTGCCTTCGACGCGGGATTCTTCGATTCGCCGCATGACCCGCCGGCTAAAGAACGGCCTAAAGGATTGAGCCGCACTATCAGAAACAGAACGGCGCATCTTAGCGATCCGTTTATTCTCCTCCTGCAATACTTTCGAGTTTCTCAGGGCCTCTTTCAGCAAACGGTCTTCCTCGAAAGTCAGCGACTCATCGAAAGATCGGTAAAGAAGCTCTCTTATTTTTTTATCCATCACTCCCTCCAAAATACGGTGATAGAATTTTTTTCAATTTCATCTGCGCTCTCGCCAGACGGGACAGAACCGTTCCCTCGGGAATTCCCAAAATTTCAGCAGTCTCTTTGGTCGAATAGCCGTCCATCAAGCGCAGGACGATCACCGAACGAAAGTCGGGATGAAGCGTCTGGACAACACGCCGAATGATTTCCTTATCCGCATCGTATGGGTTGTCGGCTCCTTCAGCAGGAATATCCGATGGATTCCCATTCGATTTCTGGGAAAATAGCATCGAACGTCTCTTCCGCTTCTTCAGTTCATTCAGTGACAGGTTAATCGCGATGCGCGTCAGGTACGTTCCCACACTCGATTCCCCTCGAAATTTATCTATCCCCCGGTAGAATCGAATGAACACCTCCTGACCGACGTCCTCCGCCTCGGGGCAATTCCCCAGCATTCCAATGACCGTAGCCGCCACACGGGACTCGTGCCTCTTGATGAGTTTTTCGAAAGCAGAATCATCCCCCCCGCGGAACGCTGCGATGAGTTGTTCGTCAGTCACACATTCGGGCATCCTAACGTTTCACCCATTAGACAACACCATCCTGAGAAATATTCCCGGAAGATACCATTTCTACTTATATAATATACTCAACGCAGAGTAGTTTTCGGATTTCACAATTAAGTCCTCTCCTTTTTTTAGGAGAGGATTGAGGTGAGGTTTCTAATAACAAATCCGAAAATCACTTTG
>JBDRSZ010000437.1:0-11266 GCA_043824415.1 bacterium
TATTTTAAAATATGTTAG
The DNA here is from genome assembly GCA_043824415.1 of bacterium. GTDB lineage: Bacteria > Zhuqueibacterota > QNDG01 > QNDG01 > DSAB01 > JBDRSZ01. The sequence continues at coordinate 19 of JBDRSZ010000437.1, forward strand.
TATACAATCAAATTTGGTTTGATCATGAAGGTCATTCTTTCGGGAAATGAAGCCGTTGCCCGCGGCTGCTACGAGTTCGGTGTTCATGTGGCAACGGCGTATCCCGGCACACCTAGCACTGAAATTCTTGAGAACATCGCTCAGTATTCCGAGATCTACTCTGAGTGGTCGCCGAATGAGAAGGTGGCTTTCGAAGTGGCGATGGGGGCGACGTTCGAAGGTGCGCGTGCCTTAGTTGCGATGAAACACGTCGGCTTGAACGTGGCGGCGGACCCGTTCATGTCGATGAGCCTCATCGGCGCGCCTGGCGGATTCATCGTCGTCAGTGCTGACGATCCTGGGATGCATTCCTCGCAGAATGAGCAGGACAACCGGACTTACGCCAAGTTTGCCGGATACCCATGCATCGAGCCGTCGGACAGCCAGGAATCGAAGGATTATATCGGATACGCTCTGGACATCAGTACGGAATACGACGTACCCGTCCTGTACCGGATGACGACGCGCATCTGCCACGCGAAGGGCGTTGTTGAATGCGGAGAGCGGAGGGAGTACCCGGTCAAGGGATTCCAGAGGGATCCGAAAAAATTCGTCGTACTCCCGGCACATGGGAGACTGCGTCATCCACTGATGGTAGAACGATTAAAAAAACTCAAGGCTTATTCAGAACAAACCCCGCTGAATCGGGTTGAGGATGGCACGAGCAGAATGGGTGTCATCACCGACGGAATTGCATATCAATACGTGAAGGAGGTTCTTCCGGACGCTTCTGTATTGAAGCTGGGGATGAGCTATCCGCTGCCCGTTGAGAAGATCCGTTCGTTTGCGAAATCCGTGAATCGGCTATTCATCGTCGAGGAGTTGGAGCCGTTCATCGAGGAACAGGTCAAAGCCGCTGGGATCGCGTGCGAGGGGAAGAAATACTGGACGAATTTAGGCTAATTTACTCAGGACGTCGTCGAAAAAGGATTCGTCGATGCGCGTGTTTTAAAGACGAAAATTGTAGTGCCTGTGGAAGAAAAAGTGATCCCGCGGCCTCCGATTTTCTGTCCGGGCTGTCCCCACCGCGGCCTCTACTACGCGCTGAAGAAACTTAAAGCCGTCGTGACGACGGACATCGGCTGCTATACGTTGGGCGTGCTTCCGCCCATGGAATCGGGCGACACGTGCGTGGAAATGGGCGCCTCCATCGGCGTGGGCGTGGGTATGGCCAAGGCCAAGGGAAGCGGCAAGGGCATCGTGGCCACGATCGGGGATTCGACATTTCTCCATTCCGGCATGACGGGCTTATTAAACGCCGTGAACGACGGGGCGGGCATCACAGTTGTCATCGCGGACAACCGCATCACAGCCATGACAGGCGGACAGCAGCATCCGGGAACGGGCAGAACGCTGATGGGAAAGCAAGCAAAGCAAGTCGAGCTGGCTAAAATCTGCCAAGCCTTGGGCGTTGAGCGGATTAAAATCGTCGATCCGTATGACCTCCAGCAGACGCAGAAGACGCTGAAAGAGGAGATGGAGACGGATGAGCTGTCTGTCGTTATCACGAATCGGCCGTGTGCGCTTTATCCTCCGGAGAACAGAAAGCGGGTTAAGGAGAAACCATTCGCCGTCGATCTCGATATATGCATCGGCTGCCATACTTGCTTAAAGGTGAGCTGTCCGGCCATCAGTGAATCGAATGAAAAAACAGAGAAGGGACTGACCAAGTCTCATATCGATCCTTTGCTGTGTACCGGATGTTCCGTATGTGCTCAAGTGTGTCCTGTGACTGCCATCGTGCGTACTGAATAACTGAGGGTGTTCGATGGACGGAAATATGAATGTACTTATCGTCGGAGTGGGCGGCCAGGGCGTACTCCTGGCCAGCGAAGTCCTCACAGCGGCTGCCGTAGAATCGGGATTTGATGCCAAGAAGAGCGAGGTTCATGGAATGGCTCAGCGCGGAGGCGTCGTTTCGAGCCATGTGCGCTTTGGCAAAAAAATCTATTCCCCCCTCATCAAAGAAGGACACGCCGATGTGATTCTCGCCTTCGAGCAGGCCGAAGCCATGCGCTGGGTACATTTTCTCAAACAGGACGGGACGATCATCATCAACGAATACAAGCTCGTGCCTCCCATCGCGTCGATGAAAGGATTCGAATATCCCAAAGATCCTATCGGAGCGGTCAAGAAACGCGTCCCCAACACGATTGTTATCGATGCGTTCGCGGTCGCTGAAAAATTGGGAAACGTCAGACTGGTGAACACAGTTCTTTTGGGCGTGCTCTCCCGTTCTTTGGACATTGCCGAATCGATATGGTATAAAGTTATCGGTGAGCGGGTTCCCAAAGGAACCGAAGCGTTGAATCAACAAGCATTCGAAGTCGGCAGACGAAAGAGCTGACCGCTATACATTATTCCGAGTGAAGAATATGCATCGCATCCTGGTGATCAATCCGGGTTCCACCTCGACGAAGGTGGCTTTGTACGAAGATGAGCGAGAAGCTTGGAGCGAAACTATCGTATACGACAAAAATCAGCTTGACGGCTACGAGCGCGTGATCGAACAGTATGAGATGCGCCGGCTCGACGTCGAGGAGACACAGAAAAAACGAAATCTTGATTTGAAATCACTTTCGGCCGTCGTCGGAAGAGGAGGGCCGTTCAAGTCGCTCAAGAGCGGGACGTACCGTGTAGATGAGAATCTACTCGAAGATGTCAAGGCCGGCAGGGTGCAGGCGGAACATATCTCGAACATCGGTGTGATGCTGGCCGATGAACTCGCTCGGAAAGCCGGCGTGCCTGCTTTCTTCGTAGATCCGGTTTCGGTGGATGAATTCGAATCCCTGGCCCGGGTATCAGGCATTCCTGAATTGGAGAGGGTGAGCCTGCTTCATACGCTGAGTGTCCGGGCTACGGCCCACAAGGCGGCAAAAGATCTAGGACGTGAATATTCTGATTTAAATTTTATCGTGGCCCATTTGGGAGGAGGCATTTCGATTTGTCCGATTCGGAAGGGACGCATCGTCGACGTGAACAACGCCAATGAGGGCGGGCCGTTTGCACCCGAACGGGCAGGAGGACTGCCTTCGAGTTCTCTTGTCAAACTGTGCTATTCAGGGAAATTTTCCTATTCCGAGATGAAGAAGCGGCTCGTGGGTAACGGAGGGCTCGCAGCCCATTTGGGAACGAACGATTCCCGCGAAGTGGAGAAGCGGATCGCTGGGGGCGACGAGAAGGCCAGGCTGATCTACGAGGCGATGGCGTACCAGATCGCCAAGGAGATCGGGGCTATGGCGACGGTATTGAAGGGGGAGATAGACGCCATCCTGCTCACAGGCGGTATAGCAAAGTCGGACATGCTCGTCGAATGGATCACAGAGAGGGTGTCGTTCCTGGCGCCTGTACGCGTCTATGCAGGCGAAAACGAGATGGAAGCCCTGGCTTTGGGTGTGCTGAGGGTGCTAAGGGGGGAAGAAGAGGGGAAGAAATATTAGAGAAGAAATTCGAAATACGAATATCGAAGCACGAAACAAATACGAATGACTCAAATCTCAATAATATAAACGGAGCAAATCAACATCATTCTTTTAATTGTTTTGAACATTCGAATTTCAATATTGTTTAGAATTTCGGATTTCGAATTTGATTTTTTTAAAAGGAGTCTTCTTGACAAAAGCCTATCGCATTCTGGTCATCAATCCCGGGTCGACGTCGACCAAAGTCGCGGTTTTTGAAGACAAGAAGCAATTTTTTATGACATCGATTTTTCATTCAGAGCAGGATCTGAAGCCGCACGGTCGGATTTCGGATCAGCACGCATTCCGGGTTCGTATCATCGAGGATGCACTGAAGAAGAATGCGATCGACATCAAGACGATGGACGGTGTCGTCGGACGAGGCGGACTGCTCCATCCGATCCCTGGCGGAACGTACGGTGTGAACGATCGGATGGTGGAGGACCTGAAGGAAGCGCGATTCGGCGAGCATGCTTCGAATTTAGGAGCTATCATCGCACACGATATCGGCCGGGCGCTCGGCATCCCGGCGTTTATCGTCGATTCCCCCGTCGTCGACGAAATGGATCCTGTGGCGCGAATTACCGGCATGCCAGAACTCGAACGGCGATCGATCTTCCATGCGCTCAATCAGAAGGCAATTGCCCGCATGGCTGCTCATGAAATGGAAAAAGAGTACGAGGAGGTCAACCTCATCGTGGTCCACTTGGGCGGAGGCATCTCCGTCGGCGTTCACAAGAAGGGCAGGGTGGTCGATGTGAACAATGCGTTCGACGGCGACGGCCCGTTTGCTCCGGAACGCGCTGGCGGGCTTCCCGCCGGACAGCTGGTCGAGTTGTGTTTCTCCGGTAAATTTACGAAGGAAGAGCTGAAGAAGCGTCTTGTGGGGAATGCGGGAATCGTGGCGCATCTGGGGACGAATGACATGCGGAAGGTGAAGGGGATGGTCGAAGCCGGGGATGAAAAAGCACGGTTGGTTTATGAAGCGATGGCATATTGTGTGGCGAAAGAAATCGGCGGCTGTGCCGCGGTTCTGAAGGGTGAAGTGGATGGCATCGTCCTTTCGGGCGGGCTGGCATACGACGAGGAGTTCGTGGCCATGATACGGGAGAGGGTGAGGTGGATCGGCCGGATTTTTGTTTCCCAGGGGGAAAAAGAAATGCAGGCATTGGCGTTGGGTGCGGTCCGCGTCCTGCAGGGGAAGGAAGAGGCGAAGGTTTACACGTAGGTTTAAAAAAGTTTGGAGGTCGTGTGAAACCTATCCGAAAATTGAGTCAGCTATTGGAAATGGTCAAAGCAGCGACGACGCCGAGGCTGGCCGTGGCTGCCGGGCAGGACCCGGATACGATTTTGGCCATCGAAAAGGCTGTGCGGGAGGATGTGGTCAAGGCCATCCTGGTGGGCGATGAAAAAGCCATCGCTGGTGTAATCAAAGAAAGACGTCTGGATGCATCTCTCTTCGAAGTGATCCATCAGCCCGATGACAAGAGCGCTGCTGAGGAGGCCGTTCGTCTTGTGAAGGAGAATAAGGCGGATATGCTGATGAAGGGAATTGTGAAGACGGCTACGTACATGAAGGCTGTTTTGGCTAAAGATACAGGATTGCTTCCTGAAGACGGGTTGTTGAGCCATGTCGCCCTGATGGAGATACCCGCTTATCCCAAGCTCCTGATCATATCCGATGCCGCCATCATTCCCGAACCTAATTTAGACGAGAAGGTGCAGATACTCGAGTATGCCATCGAAGTGGCACACGCAATCGGAATCCACACACCGAAGGCAGCCTTGGTCTCTGCAACGGAGACGATCAGTTTCAAGGTGCAGTCCTCAGTCGATGCTGCGGTCATTACGGCCATGACGCAGCGGAAGCAGATCCAAGGGGCGATTGTCGATGGTCCTCTGGCTTTGGATGTTTCCCTGTCGAAGGAGCACTGCCGAATTAAAGGATTGGAAAGTCCGATCGACGGCGAGGCGGATATTTTAATCTTTCCGAATATCGAGACGGCCAACACGTTCTATAAGAGCACGACGCTTCTGGCCAAGGGCACAGCTGCCTCGATGGTCGTTGGGACGACGGCTCCGGTCGTGCTGACTTCACGCGCAGACGATGATGACTCGAAGTTCTATTCCATCGTTTTGGCAGCCCGTCTGGCCGCGAAGCGTTTCTTTGAATCATCATCGTGATCGGATGGATTTTTTATTCATACCGGATTCATCTTGTCGAATGAATAAAAAGTCGTATTATAATTCCGGTTTTTAATCCTTCGAACGCGTATTTTGGTTCTGTTCCAGCATCGTCCCATGATGTAAGGAGATCGTTTGAAAGACGAATACAGCACCCGACATCGGATCGGACTCTTCGCTGGATTGCCGCTGTTCGTTCTTTTCCTTCTTCTTCCTCGACCCGAAGGGATGAGTCCTGAGGCTCAGAAAACGCTTGCTGTGACAATCCTCATGGCCTTCTGGTGGATTACCGAAGCCTTGCCCATACCCGCAACGGCACTTATGCCCCTGATTCTTTTCCCCCTTTTGAAAGTGGACAATGCCCAGAACGTGGCCAGGCAATTCGGGGACAACAATATCTACTTGTTCATGGGTGGTTTTTTTTTGGCGACAGCCATCGAAAAATGTGGACTGCATAGACGGATTGCATTAAAGACCGTGAGTATCTTGGGGACGGGTCCGAAAAAAATTGTGTTCGGAATGATGTGCACGACGGCTTTTCTTTCGATGTGGATTTCGAATACGGCCACAGCGATGATGATGCTGCCCATTGCCGTAGCGATTGCCAAACACGCCGAGTTATTGAACAGTGGATCACTTCTGGAAGAACGGCAGTTTGGCTCGTTCGAGACAGCACTGTTATTTGGGATCGGTTATGCTGCAAGCATCGGCGGCATCGGAACGCTCATCGGAACGCCGCCCAACATCATCTTTGCCTCGCAGGTGAGGAAGCTCTTTCCCTCCGCTCCGGAGATCAGTTTTTTCCAGTGGTTCATCGTCGGCTTCCCCCTCGTCGTTTTTTTCATTCCGGTGGCCTGGTTTTATCTTGTTCATATTGCCCATCCCGTCAGGGTAAAATCCATTCCAGGCGGGAAGGCTGTCATCCGGCAGCAGCTCAAGGAACTCGGTTCGATGAAACAGGACGAAAAATACGTACTCATTGTTTTTCTTATGACAGCATTGGGATGGATTTTTCTGAGAAACATTGATGTGGGTCTTTTTACCATTCCAGGATGGTCGAACCTGTTGGGTATCGAGGATATGATCCACGACAGCACCGTGGCGATTCTTGCGTCCATTTTTCTTTTTATGATCCCCGTGGATTTTAAAGGAGGGGAATTCCTGCTCGACTGGAAGAGCGCGGTCAAGATACCCTGGGGTATTCTTCTTTTATTCGGCGGCGGACTGGCCTTGGCGCACGAGTTTCAGACGACGGGGCTGGCCGAATGGATCGGGTCGCATTTGAGTGTGCTGAAGGCTGTTCCCATCCTCTTGGCCGTTGTGGTCGTTGTTTTCCTCCTGGACTTTTTAACGGAGGTGACGTCTAACACGGCGATTACGAGTCTTTTCATGCCCATACTGGCGGCGACTTCCATCGGCATGGGGGTGCATCCGTACCTCTTCATGATCGCGGGAACGATCGCGGCTTCTTTGGCCTTCATGCTGCCCGTGGCCACGCCTCCGAATGCTGTGATTTTCAGCTCAGGATACATCACGCTCCCGCAGATGGCAAGAACGGGATTTTTTATGAATCTGTTGGGCATGATCATCACAACGGCGGTCGTTTATGCTCTGGCGATTCCGGTGTTCCGGATCACGCTAACGCATCTGCCGGAATGGGTGAAATAGGAAGAAGTGGCAAGGAGACGTCTTGGAAGTGCTTGCAGCAATATTTAGTGGTACTTTAATATTTATTCTGTCCCAATATTTTTTAAAGTTTGTATTAGATCCAATGAAGGAATTAAAACAAACGATATCAAATATCGTGGTCGATCTTACTTATTATGCAAATGTCTATTTAAATTTAATTGTACCTCGCGAAAAAGAAGATTTAAAATTCATGAAGAAATTTAGGCTATACGCTTCACGTCTGAGGCCTCAAGTCGATTCGATTCCTTTTTATAATGTTTTAAATGAATTACTAAATCTTCCCTCTAAGAAAGATATTCACAACTCAGTAGGAATTTTAATCTTTTTAAGTAATGTTGATTCAGAAATGAAAGTGATGAAGATTGATGATAAAGTTATGGAGATTAGAAAATTACTTAGAATAGAAGATATCGCTTAAAAATTTTTTATTGGAAAAGTATAAGTAATAAATTAGAAAAAAATGAAGGACATTATGAACAATGTTATCAAGAAGCTTTACGAGCTGTGTAGACGGCCAGGCGATGCGGTCTTTTCTATCAGTTGGAAGTATGAAGATTCAATCGAACGGTGGCATGAATTTGATGAGTGATCGATGAATATAAAAAAACGTCCAAACCATAAGATATATATACAAGTGCTTCGTCGGATGTCGCCTGAAAAGAGGCTCCTCAAGGCTTTTGAGTTGTCTGAATTCGTCAGAGCGCTTTTCGTTCATGGTTTGCGAAAGCGGTTTCCGAATCTTAGCGACGAAGAATTTAAAAAATTGCTTTTGGAGCGTCTGGATAAATGTCACAACAGGAATTATTGAAGAAGGTGGTTCAAGTACTCGATCAAACCGGAATCGAATACATGATCACCGGTTCTGTTGTTTCAAGCTTGCAAGGCGAACCGCGCTCAACCCACGATATCGATATGGTCGTCGCTTTTCAAAAATCGGCAGTCAGGAGATTTGTCGATGCGTTTCCTCCGCCCGACTTCTATTTAGCAGCAGAGAGCATTATCGATGCAATGAACCGGCAGAGTATGTTCAATCTCATCGATGTGAACACAGGGGATAAAGTGGATTTTTGGATGTTGACCGACGAACCATTTGACCAATCCCGTTTTTCACGCAGAATGAGCGAAACGTTTATGGGGCTCACATTGATCGTTTCAAGTCCAGAAGATACCATTTTGGCCAAACTGAGATGGGCGGAACTCTCAGGCGGAAGTGAGAAACAATTTACGGATGCTCTGCGGGTTTATGAAGTACAGTATGGAAAATTGGATAGTGAGTATCTGGAACGTTGGGTGAGGAAATTAAAAGTTGAATCGCTATGGGAACGGTTGAAGGAGGAAGCGGAGACGGATTGATTTGTTCATAGATAACGTTTTTTTATGAAAGAGTAGCCAGCTGAATTCGTTGGTAATGATTCGATATTGCTCGTAGGAGGCATCGTGGATGATGCAATCAAACGGCTTCATAAGCTCCGGGAGAAATCAAAGCAGGGGGGTGGGAAGGAACGAATCGAGAATCAGCACAAGGCCGGGAAGCTGACGGCGCGGGAGCGCGTCGAGCTTTTGCTGGATCCCAACTCGTTTCAGGAGTTCGATGCGTTCGTGACGCATCGGATTTACGACTTCGGGATGGAGAAGCGGAGGATCATGGGGGACGGCGTCGTCACGGGATGCGGGAAGATCAACGGCCGCCCGACGTACGTCTTTTCCCAGGATTTCACGGCTTTCGGCGGTACGCTCTCGATGGCCCACGCGGAAAAAGTCTGCAAAGTGATGGACATGGCCAAGAAGGGGGGAATTCCCCTCATCGGCTTGAACGATTCGGGCGGAGCCAGGATTCAGGAAGGCGTCGTCAGCTTGGCGGGCTATGCCGAGGTTTTCTGGAGGAATGTTCAGGTGTCGGGAGTCGTTCCCCAGATTTCTGCGATCATGGGTCCCTGTGCCGGCGGGGCAGTGTATTCGCCTGCGCTGACGGATTTCGTTTTCATGGTGGACAAGACGAGCTACATGTTCATCACCGGACCGGATGTCGTTCGCGCCGTGACGCACGAGGATGTGACATTCGACGGACTGGGTGGTGCAAGAATTCACGCCGAGAAGTCGGGAGTCGCCCATTTTTTAGAAGAGACGGACGAAGACTGTCTGAACGAAGTTCGGAAGCTGTTCGACTACTTGCCGTTGAACAACATGGAGGACCCGCCGCGAATCGAATCTTCAGATGATCCGAACCGAATGGATGAGGAGCTCAACCGGATCGTTCCCGATAATCCCAATCATCCTTATGAAATGAAAGAAGTCATCCGTCGGATTGTGGACTCGGGAAGCTTCTTTGAGGTGCACAAACATTACGCGCAGAACATCGTCGTCGGTTTCGCCCGAATGGATGGCCGGGTCGTGGGCATCGTAGCTCAGGAACCATCTGTCTTGGCGGGCTGCCTGGATATTGACGCATCCATCAAGGGAGGACGATTCATCCGGTTCTGCGATGCGTTCAACATCCCGCTCATCATTTTGGAGGATGTGCCCGGATTCCTGCCGGGCGTCGCTCAGGAGCACGGTGGAATCATCAAACACGGGGCCAAGTTATTGTATGCGTTGTGTGAGGCGACCGTGCCGAGGATCACTGTGGTGACGCGGAAATCGTACGGCGGCGCTTACTGCGTCCTTTCTTCAAAGCAGATTCGCGGGGACTTGAATTTTGCTTGGCCCACCGCTGAGATTGCGGTGATGGGTCCTGAAGGAGCCATCAATATTATCTACCGAAGAGAGCTGAAGGATGCGAAGGATCAAGCGATTCTCCGGAAGAAGCTGGTCGATGAGTACAGAGAGAAGTTCGCCAACCCATACGTGGCAGCAGCAAGAGGATATGTGGATGATGTCATCGAGCCGAAGGAGACGCGTCCGAAGCTGATCGCTGGACTGGAACTCCTCGAGAACAAAAGCGACAGACTTCCGCCTAAAAAGCACGGGAATATTCCTCTATGAAAAAACCTTTTAAGAAAATCCTCATCGCCAACCGGGGAGAGATCGCACTGCGCATTCTACGGGCGTGCCGTGAATGGGGGATCGAAGCGGTCGCCGTTTATTCGGAGCCGGATCGGGAGGCGCTCCACGTCCTCCGCGCGGACGAAGCCTACTGCATCGGTCCGGGGCCGTCGCAGGAGAGCTATCTTTTGGGTGAACGCATCATCGATTTGGCGAAGAAGACGAAGTGTGAGGCGATTCATCCCGGGTACGGGTTTTTGGCCGAGAATGCGGGCTTCTCTCAGGCGTGCGCGGATGCAGGCGTCGTGTTTATCGGTCCCGGCCCGCAAGCGATGCACGCGATGGGGGACAAGACGATGGCCAGGCAGACGGTGAGAAGAGCGGGCGTGCCCATCATTCCAGGCGTGAATAAGGGCGTGAAACGGGTTGAGCCGATGCTGGAATCGGCGGAGAAAATCGGCTATCCGGTGCTGATCAAGGCGGCTTTGGGTGGTGGCGGGAAGGGAATGCGTGTTTGTCGGAATGCGGGGGAACTGAAGAATGGATTTGAGCTCTGCCATAAGGAAGCCGGTTCGGCCTTCGGCGACCCGACGCTCTATTTGGAGAAGTATCTCGAAAAACCGAGACACATCGAGTTCCAGATTTTAGCAGACGAGGCGGGCAATACGATTCATTTGGGGGAGCGCGAATGCTCGATCCAGCGACGGCATCAGAAATTGATCGAGGAGTCGCCCTCCGTGGCCATCGATGAAGATCTAAGAGCCAGGATGGGAGCTGCAGCGGTCGCTGCAGCCAAGGCTGTGAATTACGCCAACGCGGGAACAATAGAATTTCTTTTGGACAAGGACAAGCGTTTTTATTTCTTGGAGATGAACACACGGCTGCAGGTCGAG
>JBDRSZ010000438.1:0-7315 GCA_043824415.1 bacterium
CTAATCGATCTCGCCACAGGCGTTGATTCCTCTTCAACCTTGCCCGAAGTCCAGAAAAGAATAATAAAGGATGAAACAAAAGGTAAGAATTTATGCAGTATAAGATACAACTCTCTGGTAACGACCTCGTCCGAATATTTAAAAAAATCCTGTGATAAAATCATTCAAGACTTTTGCGAGAACCATTTAAATATTTATCGGAGAAATCGGGAAATTATACGACAGTTGAAATCGAATCCTGCTCGCTTACTCATGAAACCAAAGCGAGACAAATGATCTTTATGATAGAAAATCATTTTATCAGAGCGATCCCCAAATTTTTGGCATACTGAGGATCGAATAATTTTCAAAATAGAAGATTCAGAGGATATGATTTTAAAAATCTTCATTTTAGTATGAGTATCGCCTTTTTGTCAGCCGAGGCTTTTGCCAAATCCCAAGATAAAAATAAAGGGGTGGGCATCATCCCGATGTATCGGGATGGCGCAGGGGAAATTGGAAGGGAGGAAGTCCGATTTGGCGCGTGGGACCTCGAATGGCACAATTTATGGCCTACAAAAAGGCGGATTCTTTGGCTACTTTCTTTAAAGAAAGTAGCATAATTTTTTTAATAAATTCTCCTTCTTTATATCCAGAAAAAAACTTTGACAATCTTAAAAATGCGGTGGCATTAGTTGAGAATCATTTTGTAAGTTGATATACACATCGAAACTGTCAGGAGGACTGAATGACGATAGTGACTTCGTTCTGCGGCTTGTGTCTTCTCCTCATCATCGGCAAATTCATCCGGGTCAAAGTCAAGCTTTTTCAGAAGCTCTACCTTCCATCGGCAGTCATCGGAGGAATCATCGGTTTACTCACCGTGCAGCTGTCAGGCGATGCTCTTCACGAATGGACGGTCGGATGGTCCAGCCTGCCAGGATTCCTCATCAACATCGTTTTCTCAGCATTGTTCCTCGGTGTGGCCATCCCCTCCTTGCCTATCATCTGGAAAAGAGCGGGACCCCAGCTCGCTTACGGTCAGATCGTCGCATGGGGACAGTGGATTGTCGGCGTGGGATTCGTCGTCATCATCCTCGGCCGACTCTTTAACATACCCGACATCTTCGGGTCTGCCCTGCCCATCGGTTTCGAAGGCGGCCACGGAACAGCCGGAGGATTGAGTGAGACGTTCCGGCAGATCGGATGGCCCGAGGGTTCGGATTTTGGACTCGCCTCAGCCACGGCTGGCATCATCTCGGCCATCATCGCCGGGATCGCCCTCATCAACTGGGCTGCTAAAAAAGGGTACGTGAAAACGTTCAAGCCGTTGGACGCCATGACGGCTGAAGAATTGGCCGGCCTCTATCCCTTGGACAACCGCCCCAGCGCCGGCAGACAGACAGTTTCGGCAGATTCTGTCGACAGTCTGGCACTCCACTTGGCCATCATCGGTATGGCCGTCCTCATCGGATTCGGCATCAAGATGGGATTGATGGGCCTGGAAAATGTCTTCTTTGCGGATGCCCAAATCAAGCTCTTCGCCGGGTTCCCCCTCTTCCCTCTGTGCATGATCGGCGGCCTCATCGTGCAGCTCGTCATCACGAAAACCGCGAGGATCTCGCCAATCGATCACACCCTCATGCAGCGCTTGGCCGGGACGGCTTTGGATTTTCTCGTTGTCGCCGCCATCAGCACGATCCGGATTGCAGTCATCGCAAAGGGCATCGTCCCCTTACTCATCATCATCGCCGGCGGCATCGTGTGGAACATCTTCTGCGTCGTCGTCCTCGCAAAACGGATGCTCCCGGGCAGCTGGTTCGAGCGGGCCATCGCGGAAATGGGAAAATCCATGGGTGTAACGGCCACCGGACTGCTTTTGCTCAGAATCGTCGATCCGGAGCAAAAAACCGAGGCCGCCTCAGCCTTCGGCTACAAGCAACTCTTGCACGAGCCCTTCATGGGCGGAGGACTTTGGACATCCACGGCCGTCCTCCTCATCGCACAGAAAGGAGGCTGGCTCGTCCTCGGAATAGCCGTATCCGCCATCGTCATCTGGTCGGTAATTTGGTTCTTCTTGCTCAGGAATAAAATGGAATGAAAAAACCTTCCAGAGAACCAGACTCTCTGGAAGGTCGAATTATTTTAAAAATGTTTTTGGAATGACAGAAATGGCAATTACACAGTTATCACCATCTCCGTATAATTGAGACGACCATTCGATACAAAACTTTTATTAATTTTCCCTTTCACGTTTTTTTAGTAGGAAAATGTTCTTTGGGGAAGGGTGGCTTGCCTTTTTGCTGCCACCGTCAGTGATCCTTTGAACGTACCCCTCAAAGGGGTGGGCTTGATCCGGCAGCCGCGGGATAGCACGGGATGGGTTGATGGGACGTAATAGCCGTATAACCAATTCACAATACGACTTCATCGGCTGGCAAAAAGGCGATTTCTTTTGGTACTTTTCTTTCTAAAAGTACATCCCTGCGGTTTTACTAAAATATGTAAAAGATCTGTTCATTACAATACCAGCATGCACCACTCTCCACACGTTGAAAATCACACCAACGTCAGAAGCCCGTCAGCGTGCATCAAATTCGCCTGGACATTCACACCATATGGACAAGATCCCAAGCAGGGCGCGTCACAGTCCAAACAGAGCGAACCATCCATCCCCTGCAATCGACTGTACTTCACCATCGCATCCTTCTCCCTGCCCTGACACTTAAAATAATACGCATACCGCATAATCGTACTCACGGGCAGCCGCCTCGGGCATTCGGACACGCACGCATTGCACCCGTGCCGGCAGTAAGCGCCGTTAAAAACAGTGTGATATTTTTCAAGGAATCTCGCCTCCGCTCTCGTCAGCGTCGTCCCCGAAAAAGGAACGACCTTGTCGATCAGGTCGAAATCACTGAACGACACGCAGATCGTGTGCATGTCGGGATTGCTCAGAACCCAATGGATACTCGACAGGCGGAGCTGTTCATCCGTTTTTACGCCGTACTTCTCCGCGAACGGTTTCGTTTTCCCCGCCGTCTCCATCTGCTGCTCCGCGCTTCGCCGCATCCTCTCGACGACCTGATCCTTCGCCATGCCCCTCTGCTCCATCCGCGCCATCATCTGAACCTGCTCCTCCGTCGGATTACTCGGATCGAACAGCGCGGCCGTGAGCACGCCCGGGGATGTCCGGACATAAACCCAATTCCCTCCGTACATATCGTACAAAACAGTGGACCAGGGCACCACAAGGCTCTCTCCAAACGTTTTTTGGATGAGCACCACGCTGACTTTCTGCCCGATCCGTAACAGTCCGTTCTTGTTTTCAATTTCGTAGTAGAGATCCGCGGAGGCGCTTTGGACATCGCTCAACGGCGGTCCTTGTATCGGTCTTGCGGTAAAAGTCTTCGACTCCAATTCCGTTCCCATGGGGATGATGACAGCCTCTTTTTCGCGGTCGACTTTCGATAGATATCCGGTATAGACGGGGACGCGCACCCATACCGGATCATAACTCGCTACTTCGAACAGCACGGTCGAAGCCGGAACGGTCTGACCCGGAGCCACAAAAATGCCTTGGATCACGCCGTTGAGCGGAGATTCCAATGTAAGCGTCGATAGATTACCGGAAACAGAATCCAGATCCGTGCCGCTCAGCAGGTCGAACTTGCCTTTTGCCGCACTCAACGCCGCTTTCGCTCTGGCTAACTCCGCCTGCGTCTCCTCGTAGGATTTTTCACTGATCGCTCTGTCTGCCAACAGCTGCTTGGCCCGTTTCGCTTTGGCCAGGACGACTTCAAATTCCACCTGTTTCACGCTGACCTCTTCCTGCGCGCTGATGAGATCTCTCTCAGGCGGCATCAGAAGGAGGCGCATCACCTCCTGACCTTTTTTGACGAACGAGCCCGCTCCGAGAATACGGCCGCCTTGTGAACCCATCACAGTGCCGGCCACGGGCGCAACGACCTTTAACTCTTGCCCGGGAAGCGCGATAATTTCCCCCCCGACTTTGATCGTTTTTGGAATCGATCTCTGTTCCACGGGTTTGGTCTCAATGCCTAACCGCGATTCGGCTTCTGGCGACAGGGAAATCGTCGTCAGCGTTTCCTCCTTGACCGGATTCTCGACTTTAGCAGGAGGCTGCGATTTCTCCTTCGATGAATCTCCTCTTCCACAATCGATGTACATGAGAAGCATGGTAGAGAAAAGAATCGTCATGACATACGAGAGCCCTTGAATCTTTGAACACATTTGTATTCTCCTGTGATAAACTTGATTCAATATTCATTCAAACCTGAGAAATGCTTCTTTATCTCCTGAGAGTCCCTGTTCAATGTTTTCTCTTTATCTGTGCTATTCCGTGTTGATCTGTGGTGAATCATTCAGGACAGACAAAAACAATCCCTATTTGAAATTTGGCATTTGGATTTGATTTGGAATTTTGGCTTTGTCATTTGGAATTTGCTCGCATCCTTTATATCATTTTTATCAGCGATGGAAATACATATCTATAATGAAAGAATCTTGCCTCCTACGCTGTAACAAAGCTGTGCGATACTCCGCCGGACATCGGCTTCAGCTTCCGTTAACCTCAATCGGGCATCTAAGAGTTGTCGTTTAAACTCCAAAAACTCCAGATACGAAATCTCTCCGACCACATACACCTTTTCGCTATTCTGAACAGCACGAGTGGCTGCCGGCATGATTTCATCCTTCAATAATTGACATACCTTCACGGCTGCCGTATAACTCTCGACCGATTCGAGCACCTCTTTCCGAATGGACTGCTGAACAGCCATGTATCGTCTGGCAGCCCTTTCCATCTATCTCAGCATGCGCCCGCGTTCTTCCGCTATTGTTCCGGTTGAAAAAGGGCAGTTCGATGTGCATTCCAGGGCCCATTTCAAACCCTTGCCTGCCCTCTCCGTTGGCATCCAATACCGCCGTCACATTCAAAATTTTCGATCGCTCCCATCCCAAGCGCTTGCCAGCAGCTTCGATTTCAAGTTCAGCCGCCCTCATATCGGGACGGGCCGCAAACGCTGTCCTCATCATTTGTATCGTATCTTGATAGGCCGTCGTTCGTAGAGGAGATAATTCGATCTGAAAACGCCCATTCGTCGAAATCAAACCCAATAAAGTCTTCAAGCGAATCGTTCCTATCTCAACGTCCCGACCGCTGCGGATAGACGCCTCCGTCGTTTGAGAAGCCATTAACCGAATGGCCGTTTCCTCCAGCTCGCTGATATCGCCCGCACGCAGTCTGGCCGAGGCTATCTCCGCAATTTCATTCCTCAAAACCGCCTCATCAGCGACGATACGAAATCGTTCCTGCGCCAAATTTAAATCAGCGAAAGCGACTCGGACATCCCTGACCAAAGACAGGCCGTGCTGAATCAAGTTCTCTGCGACCCTCTCACAATTTAATTTTGCAGACGCGACCCTCTTGGGCCTCTGCCACAACGCCTCGACGGGCAAATATAAAGTCCATTCCAATTGCTTGGGCCCGATGGGAAAGAGAAGCGAAAAAATTGGATTGCGGAGCATGCCCGCTTCAATCAGATCGGCACGGGCGAATCCAAGCTCTGCGAGGTCAGCTTGAAACTGCGCATTGTTCCACAGGGCGATGCCCACAGCCTCGTCTTCCGTGAGGCCGTCCTTCAAAATAATATTTTGAGGAAAAGTCAGCGAATCTAATCGCGATTCGGCTGGAAGGTCGAAGCCCGTTCTCTTATCCATCGAATCCGATACGTATTTTCTGTCGTGCGGTGAATGAGCGGCACAGCCAAAAAAGACGACCCCTACGATCACCGCCGATATTGCTTTCCATCGAATGTATTGATTGTTCACGATAATGGTCTCCTCCTAGAGTTATCTCACAGAAATGCTAATAAAAGAACGATGAATCTCTTATTTCGACAGAAAGTATGACTTTGCAGGAAAAACTATATTAATTCAAAAAAAACGACATGCCACGTTATATATTCAGACGCATCAACATATCTATTTCTATATATATTAAACACGATGATGAAACTAAAATTGTGCTATCAAAAAATGGCTTTCTTGCGATGACAAATCAGGTAGTACGAATAAGAGATATGATGATACCTTCTCTACAGGATGGACTGTCCACTGTCGGAGGCGTTAAGATGAGGCCTATTGTTCATCTTTACGAAAGCGGGATAATCTAAAACAACCATATCATTTTTACTAAAACAGTGGTGTTTTCTATTTGAAAATACAGACCGTAAAATCAAGCACTGTACTTTTTGATGAATGTACTATCGAATCATTCCACGAGTTTTCGTAGGTAAATAGAATGTGTGTTAGTATGATCGTATTATTTCTAACCGACAAAGAAAAAATTCAAAGATTGTGTTACGTTATTGAGTGGATGACGAAGTGAATTGAGTTGGCATGCTTATGACCAAACAAAACGAATGTTGCTTCTTAGCTCACATGAACTTCTCCCGCTTCTGCAGATTGAGTAGACCGTACAGGAGCGTCAGCACCGTGCCCACCGCCATGTAAAGCCGGTTGTTCAGCGTTACACTCGCCCAAATCACTTCGTTCATATCCGAAGGAATCTGGAACGGATTCAGGAAAATGTTCCATTTGCTGTTTTCCAGGATGCCGCTCGAAATCCAGAAAGCCAGACCGATAACCACCATCATCACAGCCGTGCCGTAGCCGTTGCGGATCAGCGTGGAAAACATGAAGGCCAGACTCCCCAAGAAAAAGATGGGGAACATCAGCTGATATACCATCTCGAAGACCGGGATGGAAACGAGTGCGAACGCGCTCAGGAGAGAGAGGCCGACAAGTATCACCGAGACGACGACGTAGATCAGCACCATCCGAACGAGCCATACTTTGTATCGATAATTCGGAATCCCGAAAAGAATCTCGATCATCCGGGCGTCCGCATCGTTCTGTATGCCGAACGTCGTCGGATAGAAAACGAGCAGAAGACCCGGGAAAATGAGCAGGTAGTAGACGGACGCCTCAGACGGATTGGAATCCGAGAAGAGGTTGATCGTCACGACGAGAAGAAAAAACGCCACAGCGGCGATCAAGAAAAAGGCAAACCGATTCCCAAAAATAATCTTCAGGTTGTACCGGATCAGCTTCACGCCGATGTCAGCGATATTCTTCAAACGGACCGTGTAATCCATTCTTCCTATCATTCCTATTCTTTATTAAACACTGAACTTTGGCAAAAATAGTCATAAAGCCACTTTAAGTTGTTGAGAGTTATTCATAACCATAGAGAAGAGACTATCAGGGTCCATTTCCTGTTGTAGATGTTGATATGACCAGAGAATGAACG
>JBDRSZ010000439.1:0-3563 GCA_043824415.1 bacterium
ATTTTCCATGTCAGATCCTGCAAAGTATTTTTTGAACAATGTGGTCAACGGGATTACACTGCTCGAGGTTATGCGGAAGCATGAGTGCAATCGTTTCATTTTTTCATCGACTGCTGCGACGTTTGGTGAACCTCAGTATACGCCAATCGATGAGAAACATCCTTAAATACCCATCAATGCTTACGGTGAATCGAAATTGATGTTTGAGAGGGTGCTTGATTGGTACCACAGGGCATACGGTTTGAAGTTTAATTCGTTCCGGTATTTCAACGCAGCAGGGGCATCGGTGAAACTGGGTGAAGATCATAAGCACGAGAGTCATTTGATTCCGTTGGTGCTGAAGAGAGCTTTGGCTGAGCAAGGGAAGGAAGATGTCGGATGTCGAATGTCGGATTTAAAAGAGTTGGGGAGAAGGGGTGCAGGGAAGCAGGGAGTAGTGGAAATAAAAGAAGAGATGGTATCAGTTCGTTGAAGGTTTTTGGCAATGATTATTCTACCAAGGATGGCACTTGTGTCCGCGACTATATTCATGTTATAGACTTGGCGCAGGCGCATATTTTAGCGATTGATAATCTGGATCGTCATCCAAACGGGAAATATAATTTGGGAAACGGCGAGGGGTTTACGGTTCTGGAGGTGATCGAGACGGCTGGGCGATCCGGCTGTGCTGATTGCTTCTTCTGTGCTGGCTAAAAAGGAGCTGGGTTGGGAACCACGTTATCATGAATTGGAGACGATTGTCCGGAGTGCCTGGGAGTGGCACAGGGCGCATCCAATGGGATATGGGCAAAATTAAAAATTGAAAGAGAAAAATTCAAAGATAAAAAAATGAAAGAGAAAAAATCTGAAATAAGACAAGATATTAAAAAACGTGTTTACAGATATGCATTGTATGTGATTCAGTTTGTTGATCGGTTGCCGAAATCGGATCTTACTTGTCGGGTGATTGGAAATCAATTACTTAGGAGTGCAACGAGTGTAGGTGCTAACATTGTTGAAGCCCAGGCTGCCAGCTCTAAAAAGGATTTTACAAATTTTCTCAATCATTCCCTAAAATCAGCCAATGAGAGCAAGTTCTGGTTGGGCTTGTTGAAGGATTCGGGTAAGGCGACAGGTAACTCGATTGAACAGCTTTTAAACGAGACAGAGGAGTTGTCAAAAATCCTCGGTGCAAGCATTGTTACCTTAAGGGGCACGCGTTCGGTGTTCTGATTTTTATTTTTACATTTTTCATTTTCATCTTGGTCGTGGCACAGGAAACACTCAGGAGGGTATGGGTGAACAGAGGAGCATGGGAGAGAGAGGGAAAGAAGATTTCGGATGGCGAATATCGAATTGCGGATTGGAAAGAATAGTCCAGCAAAGCGGGATCTCCGCTGCGCTACGATAAGCAGTAGGTAATAAACAGTAAGCAGAAGTCGGAAATCAGTAGGGAAGGGGGGGGGGGAGAGCTTAGAGAAATAGGAGGTAACGATGCCGGTTTTAACAGTTGAAAGGCCATTGCGGGAGAAATTAGGGGATGAGGCTATTGATGCTTTGATCAACTTGCTTAACAAGGCACTTGCAGAGCAGAAGAATGATGTACTAAAATTTGTTGAGGAAAAGTTTGAGCGGCGATTATCGGAAGAGATATCAGGGATTGAAGTTCGTTTGACGGAAAAGATTGGAAGGGTAGAGACGGAATTATCGGCAAAAATTTCACAGAATTATATTGATTTATCTGAGAAAATCTCTGCTGAAGGAAAGAAATCTGCTGAATATAAGGCAGACATAATCAAGTGGATGTTTATTTTCTGGGTGGGACAGGTGGGGATTATATTGGGAATACTATTTGCGTTTTTTAAATAGAGGAAAAGGGATTGCGAATGGCGGGAAAGAGCATTTCGGATGTCGGATTGCGAACGTCGGATTTGAATGATGAAATATGGATAAAAAAGAACTCGAAGAACGTACTAAGCAATTTGCGTTGAGGATTATTAAGTTGGTTTCGGTATTGCCGAGAGGCAAGGTGTGCGATGTGATCGGGTATCAGCTTGTTAAATCTGGGACGTCGGTTGGTGCGAATTATCGGGAAGCCGGTAGGGCTGAGTCAAAAGCAGATTTTATTCATAAGATAGGGATTGTTGAAAAGGAAGCAGGGGAGACGCAATACTGGCTGGAATTGTTGATCGACGAGGGTATTGTGCAGAAAGATAAGCTGTCCGGTTTATGGGATGAATGCGGGCAGTTGTTAGCGATATTTACGGCAACGGGGAGGAGTGCGAAGAAGAGGAAGTGAGATGTCGGATTTCGGATTGTGGAAATGAGATGTCGAATTGCGAATATCGGATTGCGGATTGAGGAAAATGAGCTGGGGAGAGGGGGAGACAAGGGGAGCGGGAGAAAAGAAAGGAAGGAAGGACAAAAATTGGAAGAGTGGAAGATTGGAAGGATGGAAGGAAGACTGTAATGTTTGCGTGTTGGAGGGCCAAAACTTAGGATGATAGAATGGGAAATATTCTAGAAATAAGAGGGGAATTATAATGTGGATTTATCTCGATGCCAACGTTTTTGGACGGCCTTTTGATGATAGATCTCAACTCAGAATTGCCTTGGAATCTGAAGCCTGTCTATTAATATTGGAACTCGTTAAGCAAAAGAAAGTAGATTGTCTTGGTTCGGATATTCTTAGATTAGAAATATCGAGAGGACCGATACCAAAGAGGTTGCAAATGCAATCGCTTCTCGAACTCTGTTCCAAACATATGTCTGAGACGAATATGCTAAAGCATTTAGCTCAGCAGATTTCTGAGGAGAGTCAGATTCAAGGACGTGATGCTTTACACATTGCTTCAGCTTGTATTGGAAAAGCAGAATACTTTATTACATGTGATGACATTCTTATTAAAAAACATAGAAAGATAGAGAGCATGGTCAAAAGATTGGGCTACAATATAAAGATAATAAGTGTCTTATATTTTATTGAGGAGGTGAAATTATGAAGGCGACTTTAACTCGAAAAGCGACGCCCCAGCGAGTTATACATCTGGGCTGGGCAGCATTAATGAAGGAATTAGGCCCATTGGATGCCACAAGGTTTTGGATGTATGTGACTTATGGAGAAGGAGACTCCGTTTTAGAATCCAGAAATATGTGGAAAGGAAAGACTGTGGAACAGATTCACCGGGAGATACTAAAAGCCAAAGAGGATGGTGAAATTTAAAAATGTGATTTTACCAAGAGATGCTTGGGAACGATGAGCGATGAAGGAAAAAGATTTCGGATATCGAATTGCGGGGAAGAAATGTCGGATGTCGAATTGCGGATTTCGGATTTGAATGATAGAATATGGATAAAAAAGAACTCGAAGAACGTACTAAGCAATTTGCGTTGAGGATTATTAAGTTGGTTTCGGCATTGCCGAAGAGTAAGGTATTTGATGTGATAGGGTATCAACTTGTTAAATCTGGGATGTCGGTTGGTGCGAATTATCGGGAAGCCGGTAGGGCTGAGTCAAAAGCAGATTTTATTCATAAGATAGGGATTGTTGAAAAGGAAGCAGGGGAGACGCAATACTGGCTGGA
>JBDRSZ010000440.1:0-3887 GCA_043824415.1 bacterium
TCCCGATTCCCTTACGATGTCAACTCCGCTTTTCGGAATGGCTGTAAAGCGATAGAAGTACACTCCGCTCGGCATGGAGTTTCCCGCGGCGTCTTTTCCGAACCAGCCGATGCTGTGGAAGCCTTCGGACCGCTCTCCTTCAGCGAGCGTGGCAACCTTCCTCCCCAGCATATCGATGATCGTCAAGGTCACATTTGCCCGTTCTTTCAGCCTGTACCGAATCGTGGTCTCCGGGTTGAATGGGTTGGGGAAGGCAGTAATCTCAAACTTGAAAGGCTGGGTATTTAAAGATTCTGATCCTTTAGCCGCCGGCTGAGCAAAAATGTCTATCCATTCGGGGTCCGCACACGTTTGCGTGGGAGGGTAATAAGCACGCACGTCGTAATAGCAAAGATCGTGCGTGTAGCCAGATGTGATTGTATAGTCTGTGTCGACATAAGTGGTAACGCTGTGGTTTAGAGTGGTAAGTGAATCGGGATCACCCATCTCTCCGTTGTGTTTCACCTTTCGCCAGATTTGATATTGAACGCTATCGTTCGTGTGTGTATTCCATACAAGCGTCACATACTCTCCGGGATCGCCTTCGATGTGGAAATTAAAATATGAATGCATGGAAAGAGGCTTGCCTGTGTAGTGTGCGGTGTACGTAACATCGCTTGTTGGCGAAAAGATTCTCGGATTCGTTGTAGATTCATCATACCATTCATCAAACGTGTAATTTATACCAATATACGTTTGGTTAATGGCCTCTGCTTCAATACTTTCCCCATCTAAAATATATAATGAAAATGGTGAATCTTCTGTATTATCATCAACTTTAATTACTCCCGGGTAACCGGACACACCTGTAAACTGGTTACGGAAGGTGATAGAGTTGTATAGGGATATTATCGCTTCATACGCATTGATGCGGCCGTATCCAACTTTGTCAGTCCTACCATTCGTGTAGGTATACCCACCAATCTTTTCAGCCGTGGAGGCCAAGGTATTAGATATCTGTGAATAACTCAACGTATTGTCAACGCTCAGCAAGAGTGCAACGACGCCAACAACCATGGGACAAGCAGCCGAAGTCCCAGAAAAATTATTGACATAGATGTAATCTTCTCCGTCCTCGGAAATGGAAGTAGTGTATACACTCATGCTTGAACCATCAACTGGTGCAACGGCAAACACTTTTTTCTCGCCTTGACCTGTGGCGTACAAACTATAATTGGCTTTTTCTTCATCCTCGAGCGTTGCTCCATCAACCGATGCACCTATAGCCAGAACACCATCCCACCGGGCGGGTGCTGGTAAATTGTCGTTTTCTTCTTCCTGATAATCCGTCTTATCTTTCGTATTCCCAGCGGCTGCAACCATGATGACACCTTCTTCTTCGGCATCTTCAACAGCATCTTTAAAATTCCCATAATCATTATCATGGTTAAATTTTAACTGGAAACTCATATTAGCAATGACTGCGAATCCCCGCTGATGGAGTTCTGTCAGATAAGCGATTGCATCACCCGCATCTTCTTGGGTTATTTCTGATGTCTGTCCTACTTTTTGACCAACTCTACATCCGACCAGCCGCACGCCGGTCTGGCCCTGCCAGCCCCCGGCAATCCCGGCAATGCCTTCCCCGTTGTACGTCCTCGCTGCAATCACGCCGGCCGCGCGGGTTCCGTGGTAATTTGCATAAATATCCTCCGGATCTTCGGAGGGATTGTTATCATTCGCCGCAAAGTCCCAGCCCCAGGTGTCGTCTACATATCCGTTTTCATCATCGTCCACGCTATTCCCAGGGATTTCATCCGGATTCGACCAGATATTATCTGACAAATCATCGTGATACCGGCCAAGGCCTGAATCGAGTATCCCCACCAGGATTTCATTGTTGGGTTTAATTAATCCCCAGGTTTCCTCCATCTGGATTTTTTGCAGGGCCCATTGATCATCCCAGTGCGTGTCATTGGGTTCTTCAGAGTAAGTTCCATAATGATTCAACGTCACGTCCTCGATGTCCTCACAGGCCTCGATAGACTTCCGTATCTCCTTCAGGGACGCGTTCTTTGGGAAATCCACATGGTACCAGCCTTTCCTGCGTGGACCGGCATAGGGAAGCTGGTATGAGTTCATTGCTGAAAATCTATCCAGTACAGACTGTAATTTTCGACTGCCGTTTATAACGTTTTTCCCGCTCAGGGAAACCACATCCGGGTGCTTCACCTTAAGCAGGATGACACCCGGTTCGTAATCGTTCTGGGCAAGACATAATACCCACGGCATTAAAATGCCCACGATGGCTAAGCGTATTCTTCTCATCATCTCCTCCTCTCTTAGAGATTTTCCTTCTTTTTTCGGCTGATTTTTGTTATCTTGTCTTTTGCAAACAAAAAGGCTTCACCCCCTTATTCAAGGGTTTATTAAGCGTATTGCCGATTTGTTTGCTCTTAATGAGGAGCGGTGGGCCAACATCGCTCCTCACTTTTCTTATTGGCCCATGTGAATCACCCCCTTCCTTTGTTCTTATCATGCACCCGCTTTATGTTTTTAATCCGGGTAAATAATTGGATGTGCAAAGTCTACCCAACACTCTTCGATACAGGGAATATGATTGAGATAATGGCCGAGGTCAATTACATTTCTCTTTGCCCGTTTGGTGATGAATACTCTGTGCTCACCATGTCTGATATGCCTTAACCTCAATCCTTGTGAGTCGAACAGACTGTCTATTCTCGATTGTGGAGTGTTGTCTTGAAATTTTAGTGCCATCCTCCCGTTTGGATAGGTATCACACCAGTCACCGAATACGAAGAAGGCAAATTCCACCAGTGAATCCGCCCCGAAATTATAAAAACCCTCGCGTCCGTAGGGTGTGAAATGATACTCGGCACGACGGTTGTCCGTCACACGGAGTTTCAGCGCATAGAACGTAGAAGAAGACTCTTTGGAGGGTGTTCCTATATAATTGTAAAAGGGAAAAAGATTATGCTGATTCAAGAGCTGCCAGATCATGTTCGTATCGGTGACCCAGGGGTAAAACCTCGCATACAGGAGCTTCGGACAGATTTTCATTGTATCTCCCTCCGTACCGGGGTTCGGATACATCCACACCCTCGTCGTGTCCTCGACCAGTTCTGGATGGATGAAAGGCTCCCACGTGTCTACCCAGAACTCCTCTTCCTCCTTTAGCTCAACAGGAACTGATTTATCACAAATGCACGTCATGTTAAAAATACCTGCAAAGGCTATGAAGACAGCGATGAAAACTTTTGTACACATATTAATCTCCTCGTAGAAGTTTACTCCTGGAAATGTAAGTTGTATATCTGAGTCCATTCTAAAAACAATGGAAGTCAAACCGATGCGAATTCAAGTTTATAATAGTATCGGGATTATCCTGAATATAGCGATATATTCATCGTGAACAACGTTGTTTACATACACTGCAGCCCACTGTGCTGATTCGTGTACCGGCCGGATCGTGTGTTCAGGATGAATAACAGGGCAGATAACCGAAAGTAGGCAACAGAAAAAACCGGAGTCAGATGGAATTAGGAGTTGAGGCAATACAATATACCTGATCTTCATTGTTATTCCTCCTCGTTTTGTATTACATTAACTAATGGAAAACTTAAGTTCTTGGGATCATTAATAAATACAAAGAAAGAAAATCCAGTGGTAACAAGATTTTCATACTGAAATCTAAGATTCCATACGAAGTCTTGAATTACTAAAGGTATAGTATAACCCCTCTTAATATAATAAACTGGAATAAAATAACCTTCCCCAATTTCTTTTGTCTTTATTTCTGCGCCCAAATCGTAATACTCACCTGGATAAATGTAGGGTTCATCTGTAGATACTATCCAAGGATGCCACCAGCTTGTACTTTTAGTATT